>NZ_JBHDVN010000025.1:0-36656 GCF_046635365.1 Acinetobacter sp. NIOH-H-8 | reverse complement strand
GTAATGCCAGAATTACATCCTAGATAGCTCAGAGCATGGTCACCAATAAACTGACGTTTGCAGTCTTTGCATTGGTAGTTTTGTTTCCCATCTACTTTGATGCCATTTTTCTTTATACTGTCACTGAAGCAGGTTGGACATTTGATTCCTAGAGTTATTTGCATTTCTCTATTTTATCAAAATTCAACCTGCTTTTTTTTAGCATACTTTTTGATACACCACCGTATTTCTAAAATGAGCAGACCGGACTCTATCTGTAACATGACCTAAAGCAGCGGCGATTATAAAAAACTCTATCACTAAACCGTTCATATAAATGCATAGCCGCCAAATAACTGAAACCAAATAGGGTTTATCGTCCTTTATATCCCAAGTTATTCAAGGCTAACTTGAATTAGCCATCAGACATTGATTTGTAAATGTTTTTATTACTAGGAAACAAATATTCACTGCCACTACCTGATAGCTCCTTTAATTCACTTAATAGTTGTTTTACATGTGTAGATAAAGGAACCACATGTACTACATTTGTCCAAATATCATTTTCAAAATCAAACTGAACCCATTTTGCAGTTCTTAAATCTATTGGTCTTGGAAAGAGATGAATAAATAATTCCAAAGCAATAGCAGCTGATTGCTGTGAATAGTCTCTTATACAGGCAATCAGATCAGGTAAGTCATGAATATTAATATGTTTCAGTCTGTTGGAGGGCTTCTTGATTTCAAATGAAATGTATAAATGTAATTTATAAATAATTCTTAAATTTGTTTAAAATTAACATAATACACGTTATACGCATTTTAAATGTAACTCCAAAATAGAAATGTCCGGTTTCTCCAAAGTAAAAATGTCCGCTTTTAGAATATGCACTTTTGCAATTTCCTTAGCGGACGGTTTGATATGTTGGTATCTATGTCGGATAAAGAACTTAAACGATTGTCGGTCTTGCAGGAAATCTGCGATCAACGCATAACTCAATCCCAGGCTGCTCAGCTACTTCATATTTCAGAACGTCAGATCAGACGCTTACTGCAGAAATACAAAGCCCAAGGTCCAGCTGCATTAGCCCATGCCGGTCGTGGCCAAATCAGCAATTCTAAACTTCCTGAAGAACTCAGACTCAAGTGCCTCAATATTGTTTCTGACCAACTCCATGGTTTCGGACCCACTTTAGCGCATGAAAAGCTCACCACCGTACATGGATTCGATCTTTCAGTAGAAACCCTGCGTTCCTGGATGATTGCAGCTGACTTATGGATGCCTCGATCTAAGCGCTTGAAACGCCCGTATCAGCCTCGTTACAACCGGGACTGTTATGGTGAACTGATCCAAATTGATGGCTCACACCATGACTGGTTTGAAGGACGCGCTGCTAAATGCTGTCTGCTGGTGTTTATCGATGATGCTACAGGAAAATTGCAGCATTTACGCTTCTGTGAGTCAGAATCAACCTTTGACTATATGATTTCAACACGCTTATATGTCGAACAGCACGGTAAGCCTTTAGCGTTTTACAGCGACAAACATTCAGTCTTTAGAGTGAATCAAAGCAGCAAGAAAGACACCAAGATTACCCAGTTTGGACGTGTACTCAGCACCCTGAATATCGATATCATCTTCGCTAATTCACCGCAGGCCAAAGGCCGTGTGGAACGGGCCAACAGAACCCTTCAAGACCGTCTGATCAAGGAGATGCGCCTGAAAGGCATCTGTTCGATTGAGCAAGCTAATGTCTGGCTACCCTGCTTCATTGAGCAGTTCAATCAGAAGTTCGCCAAGATGGCTTTTAATCCTAAGAATCTACATCGGCCTATCACTGAAACAGCCGAAGAGTTAGATGATATTTTTACTTGGCGTGAACCCCGCAGAGTCACGAATAGCCTGACGATTACTTATGATAAATGCGTATATCTCCTGGAAAACACCGAAGAAAATCAAAGGTTGATCGGTAAGTATCTTGAGTTCCTGGAATACCCGGATGGTACTGTAGCCATCATGCATAATAGCCGAAAGATCAATTACAGCCTCTTCGATAAATTAAGTCAGCTGAATCAGCGAGAGATTGTTGAGAATAAACGGTTGGGTGCTGTTCTGAATCATATCCAACAACAGCATGAAGAACTGAAACAGCAAAACAAACGCAATCGTTCTCAAAAGATGCCAAGCAGACGTGCACAGAAAACAGCAATTCAACAGCGAAATCTAAATCCTGTGCTTGACTTGGAAATGTCCATATAGGACATTTCTATTTGGTTATTAGGTAGGACATTTCTACTTTGGAATAACATTAAAAATGGAGCATAAGGCTCCATTTTTATTGAATTTTTTAATTTTTATACCTGCTAAATTTACTCAGTATCAGTATATGAAACAACCAAATCAATAAGTTCTTCGGATGGTGTACTGCAAAATTCACGGATTCGTTCAGCAACAGTACTAGCATGGGTATATTCTTCATCAGCATAGTTGTTGTAATCAAAAAGAACCTCAGCCATACCAATTGGAAGATTTAACCCTGCTTGTAAGGCATCATAAGAATCGATATCTGAGTTACCATCCCATTTCACAATAGCCATAGTGTATGGCGTACTTAATGGGCTATTAAGATGCTCTTTTGTGATGTCTAAAGTATCCATATAGAATCCAGCATCTTTCCACTTTGGCAAAGTCACTGCCCATCCAATAGCACAAGCAACTGTCTTACAGTCAGTGAGTAATTGTTCATCACTCACGAAGCCAACAGAGTTCTTAGATGGTCTTCTCCAAGTACGAATATCAAATCTATTAGGATCCAAATTCTCCAAGAAATCAGCTAACTCTAAAAGTAGATCTGTACGCATAGTTTATTACCTTTAATTGTTTTCAATGAGGTTGTTCGCATGTCTTCTTTTTACTTCATTGATGATTTCTTCAGGAAACAGCTCTGCTTTCTTTAAATGAGTTATCAGATTTATTGTAATTGCTAAATTCAGGGGAATAATGCCAGTACTTTTATAATTAGTAATGGAATTTGGATTCATGCCAAGTAACGTTGCAAGATCTTTAATTGATAAGCCCATTTCTAGCAATGTAATTTGAAGCTCTGTGTAAGTCATACAGTTACTCCTACCCTTGTCATTAGCAATATAGCACACAAATAGTGTGTTTATACATTATTTATGTGCTTATTTTCCTGATTATATATTTGCTCATTGACTTGTTTAGCACTAAAAAACTCAAACCACTCTTTTGAAATAATTGAGATAATAGGTCTGTTTCCAAAAACTGGTATTAAATGCTTGTTAATAGCTTGTTTACTTTAGCATACGTAGATGGCTGCTATAGATCTTTCTTTTTCGCTAAATACTTATCTATTAGCTGGCTAAACATTACTGGTGAAGCACTATCTTTCTGAGTAGTCTGAAAGCTTTGGGTGTGATTTACTGTTTTATTCATAATTAGAATCTCTGAAATTCTAATAACAAGGTAAATAGGTTCAATTTACTTTCTATGAATGATCCATTTACTAACATATAAAGTATTGAATTGGATTCAAATTACCAAAAAAAAGCTTTTTTAGAAATTTGTTCCGTATAAAACTCAAAAAAATGCCATCTAAATGATGGCATTTTCTTAAATTATTTATTTTAAAAGAGATTTTATATAGTCACTCCACCATTGCATAAGTTCATAGCGCTCTTCCAGATGAGCCCCTTTATCGTATGCACCCTTCACACCACCTTTCAAATGAGATAAAGCCGACTCTATCACTTGAGATTTATCGCTAAAATGTTTATTTAGATTAGTGGATGCTATATGTCTAAATCCATGTGGATTTTGCCGTCCTTTATAACCTAACCTATTTAAAGCTACATTAAATGTCAGATTCGAGATTGGCTTATTAATATTATCCCGACTCGGAAATAAGTAGTCACTTTCAGTAGAGATCTCCTTTAACTCCTTCAAAAGTTCAATAACTTGCTTTGAAAGCGGAATACCGTGCTCAATATTTCTTTTCATTATACTAGCAGGTCGTATCCATACTGCTTCATCAAAATTGAATTGTTCCCAACGAGCATTCCTCAACTCTCCAGGTCTGGGAAACATATGAATCAAAAGCTCCAGCCCTATTGCGATCGGGCGAGAAGAATAGGTTCTAATTAACGACACCATTTCCGGCAACTCATAAATTTGAACATGTTTCATACTCTTTGAAGCAAGTTTATCTATATGTTCTCCTATCCCCTCTAATGGATTATATAAAATATCTTTCTTAAATTTTGCTAGCTTATAAGCACCTGAACAATACGAAATTAATTTTTCAACTCGATTAAAAATATGTTCATTTAATTGCTTTTGAGTAAAAAAATTAAACCATTCTTTGGAAGTAATTGTGTTGTATGGACGATGACCGAAAACTGGGATAATGTGTTTTTCGATTGACTGTCTTTCTTTTTTATAAGTCTCCGGTTTCCATTTCAGTTTTTTCCTTTCTAACCATTCATAGATAAGATGTGAAAATAGAGCCTGCTCCTCCTCTACTTTAATTTGATTAAGCTCGGCCTGTGTTTTTACTTCAATATCTCCATTTGACATTCCTTCAGCTTTTTCACGAGCTTGTAAATATCCAATTTTCGGATAGCTACCTAAGCCAACCCATGCCCACTTGCCTTTCGCATTCTTATAACGATACTGCCAAGACTTTTTCCCATTCGGCTGAACACGACAATATAAACCTGCTATCTCTGTAGGCTCCCTGTATTCTTTATCGCGTGGTTTTAAATTTTTGAAACGGTCTTCTGGACTTTTTTTGCGCCGTACTTTTTGCTGACCTTTTTCTTCAGAAAAGGTATCTAGAGCATCTTTGACTTTTTGCATAACTGCAGGTTTAACCTCAATTTTTCGACTGTGTATCCCTGAGTTATAATTTGAAAACTGGATACAAACAAGGATACACAGAGCGCGTTCCCATATGAAGTTATATGAAGTTAAACAAAGCAATAAAAAACCCTTAACTCTTTTAGAATTAAGGGTTTAGATCTTATATAAAGCTATATAAATATAAAATATGGTGGGCCCAGACAGACTTGAACTGTCGACCAACGGATTATGAGTCCGCTGCTCTAACCAACTGAGCTATAGGCCCTATATAGACTGAATTTGTTATATTTCAACTAGTTCAGGCGCATTGAATACTAGCCAAGATTAGATCAAAAAACAAGTACTTTTCTTGCTGCTTGCACACTTAGCCAGCAACCATTTTTTCTCTTTAATAACTGTTCTGTTTAGGATTTAAGACTTCAGTCTAATTTGAGCTAGCAAAAGCCTCATATGACATCTATATTTTCTATCTAAAATAAAGAGAGTTACACTAATTATTCGAATATCAAATCAATAAATTGATCGCTTTTACGTCTCAATACAACCATAATCAATAAAAATACCAACTATTATGTATAGAAATATAATCACAGAAGATATTCTTTAAAAATTTATAAAGACTAAAATTCCGATTCCAATTTCTCGTCTTTACGCAAATCCATATAGATTTCGATTAAAGACCATACAATAACCAGTGCTAACAGAAGCATTGAGAACATGAAAGCTGTAATATACGTCATAGGTTTCAATCTCAGAGAGAAAATGACCAGAAAATAGAAAAGACACAATTTCTTCTTTTCTTCGATAAAAGTCTAATAACTAAAATTTGTGCTGGATAGTCATTTTTTCATCATTTTAAGACTTATTTTATATAAGATGATATATACCAAGGATTATTGGGTATTTATTTATATCTTTCAGGTCTTAAAAAATTATTTAATGTACTTTTTTGCTCTTAGATTTTTCATATTATTAATGAATTTTAATTAATGCCTATTGACTGTGAATAAGAACAGGAAGAAATTATGCAGTTCATACCGTTAGCTCTTATTTCTTTCTATTTATGCTAAACAAATTTATTGGCGAATCTGCATTTAAACTTGCCGGTTGGCAATATCATGTCGAACCCGATGTACTCGAAGATAAACAGGTCATTGTCGGATTTGAACATACATCCATGATGGATGCAGTTCTATCTTTGGCACTCTTTAAGATGTATGACATCAAAATTCATACCCTGATCAAGAAAGAACTATTCAAAGGCCCAATGAAACCAATTCTGGAAGCCATGGGTGGTATCGCGGTCGACCGTAAGGCGAATAAGGATATTGTTAGCATAATGGTTGAACATTTTCAGAATAATGAAAAATTCAATCTGGTGATCGCACCTGAAGCCACCCGTGCTAAAAATGGTGAAGCGCGTAAACCGATCCGTACCGGTTTCTGGCATATTGCCAAAGCTGCCAATGTGCCAATTGTGCTTATGTATGCCAATTCCAAAACCAAGCAAGGCGGGATTTTTGGCAAAATTTATCCTACTGATCTTGCACATGATCTGGCTTTAATCAAGCAGCTCTATAAAGAAAATGTTGGTCTGGATATTATTATTCCGGAATAAATATTCCATAAAAGGGCGTGAGAATAATGTTTCTCCCGCCCTTTCTTATTTAGGTATTTTCTCAGCAAACATTTTTTTAAGTTTTTATTTACATTTATTGCTTTGCCTTTCTATTTTATTGCTTATTTTTTTGGCATTATCATTAAATCTCAAATCCAGACTCTTTTTTCAAAAAAAGAGCTTATGGTAGAATCGGCGCAATTCGATAGGCATACAGCCAATCTACAAGGAGCATATTTCGCATGGCGGGTCATTCCAAGTGGGCCAATATTAAGCATCGTAAAGCAAAACAAGATGCCAGTCGTGGTAAGTTGTTTACCAAATACATTCGTGAATTAACAACTGCTGCCAAACTCGGTGGCGCTGATGCGGGTAGTAATCCTCGTCTACGTGCTGTTGTAGAAAAAGCATTATCTGTAAACATGACACGTGATGTGATCAATCGCGCGATTCAGCGTGGTGCCGGTGGTGAAGATAACGACGATCTGAAAGAAGTAACCTATGAAGGTTATGGCGTAGGCGGCGTTGCGGTTATTGTTGAAACCATGACAGATAACCTGAACCGTACGGTTCCTGATGTACGTCACTGCTTCACTAAAACTGATGGTAACCTCGGTACCAACGGTTCAGTATCCTTCCTGTTCACTAAACGTGGCGAGATTACTTTTGAAGATGTGTCTTTAGAAGACCAAATCATGGAAGTGGCGCTTGAAGCGGGTGCTGAAGACATCGAAGTGGATGAAGATGAAATTCTGGTCATCACTACGCCAGAAAGCTTCGGTACAGTACAAGATGCTTTAGCTGCTGCAGGTTTAAAGTCTGATAATGCTGAAGTGGTGATGAGCCCGTCTACAAAAGCTGAAATCACAGATATCGACCAAGCGAAAAAAATCATGAAAATGATTGATATGCTTGAAGACCTAGACGATGTTCAAAACGTTTATACCAACGTTGAATTCTCTGATGAAGTTTTAGCGCAACTCGATGCCTAATCTTCTATGAGATCAAAACGCACCTTTGGGTGCGTTTTTTATATGCGTTAAAAAATGCCTGGTCTTTTAAACCTTATTTAAAAGACCACTACAGTTAAAGACATTATATTCCTTAATCACGAAGCTGGAATGTAACGCTACGACATGCTCGATCTTGCCGATTCGGCTTAATAGAATCTGACTATAATTTTCCATATCACGTGCCACAACTTCGACAATAAAATCCGCAGACTGTCCTGTCACCAGGAAAGCGTTAATGACTTCCGGAATATTTTCTAATTCTTCTAAAAATTTGGCAAAAGTATCGCTATCATGCTTGCTTAAGGAAACCTGCAACAGCACATGCAGGCTAAAACCCAATTTTTGATAATTAATCTCGCGCTTCAAGCCACTGATAATATTATGATCGATTAAATGCTTGATCCTGCGATGTACTGAACTCACAGATAAATTTACTCTCTCAGAAAGTTCATTCAGATTGACATCTTCATGGGTCAAAATTTCAAGAATGTGCTTATCAAAACGATCTAATTCCATCTCTAATCTCTTGCCATTTTATTTAAATACATCATCATTTAACTCTTAGTATTGTGATTTTTTTCGTAAATTACCAGTTATTTGAAAAAAAATGCCAGACATATCTTAATAGCCAGTTTTAAGCCATGTTTATAGTCATTCGTCGTATAAAAAAAATTTTCGATAAACGTCCCTTTTAAATAAATCATTCTTATTTATCACTAAACTATTTATGAATAAAAACCATTACCCTGATAATCCTATTTTCAAAGCATGATTAATCCAACTTAGATTTACACTTGTATAGAAATTGAATAAGAATTGAGCGGTTTATCTAAAACACACAACAAACATAACAAGATAAAAATTCGCAAGGAACGGTTATGGCTTTTAGTATTCTTAGTTCAATTAAAACTAAACTCAGTCCAGTGCTCACGACAGATACACAAAATACGAGTTTACTTGGCGGTTTATTGGGTGGCAGTCTTACTGGCATTATTAGTTCTATTACAGGTTCTACCCCCTCAACGCCCTCCCTGGATTCTCTCTTAAACAGCCTGCTTTCTGGCAAAAGTTTAACTTCCAGTTCCCTCACTGACTTAATTAGCCAATTTACAGGCACAAATGCTTCTAAACTTGATATCAATAGTTTAATTAGCCAGTTAACGAAAGCCAATGGTGGCAGTTTTGACATAGGTTCAATCAGCAATCTGCTTGGCAGTTTAATGGGTGGTAATACATCAACCTTGGATTTAAATGCAGTTATCAAATTGGTCAGCGGATTGATGGGTGGCAGTACTGGTAATCTAGATCTTAGTAAAATTGCTGAACTGGCTGGCAACCTGCTGCAAGGTGGCGACCTTGATCTTACCCAAATCACTCAACTGCTGAGTGGCCTGATCGGTAGCTCTGGCGGACTAGGTAGTGTGGATATCGGAGTAATTTCAGGCTTGGTTGGTAATCTGATCCAAGGCGGTGACATTGATATCGCACAAATCGCTCAACTAGTCGGTGGCTTAATTGGCGGTACTGGTGGTCTGGGTGATGTTGATATCGGAGCGATTGCAGGTCTAGTTGGCGGCTTGATTCAAGGTGGCGATATTGATATCGCACAAATTACTGAACTGCTTGGCGGCTTAATCGGTGGCTCTAGGGGACTTAATGGTATTGATATAGGTTCAATCGCTGGCCTAGTTAGCAATCTTATTGGTGGTAATGGCGATATTGATATCGCACAAATTACTGAACTGCTTGGCGGCTTAATCGGTGGCTCTAGTGGACTTAATGGTATTGATATTGGTGCAATTACTGGCCTAGTCGGTGGCTTGATTCAAGGTAGCAATATTGATATCGCACAAATTGCTGAACTGGTTAGTGGTTTAATTGGTGGTTCTGGCGGACTTGGCGATGTTGATATTGGTAAAATTGCCAACCTAGTCGTTGGTCTTATCAGTGGCAATACCGCTAGTGATCTCGACATCGGTGCAATTGTTGACCTAGTCAGCGGATTGATCGGTGGCTCAACAGGTAGTTTAGATACCAGTTCAGTCAATCTGTTAGCCAGTAACCTAATGAGCAATGCAAGCAGTGACCTTGATATCGGTGCTATTACCAATTTGCTCAGTGGTCTAATCAGCAATTCAGGCAATATCGATACGGGCACCATTGCGCAAACTGTAACGCAAAGCCTGATGCCACTGCTTGCATCGATTGATACAGGTAATTCATCCATTGATATGAATCAACTTACCCAAGTTTTACCAACAGTGGTTGGTAGTGTGACTACATTGGTATCTGCAATCAGTTCTGCAGGTTCAGGTAATGTGCCAGATACCATCGCGGATGTACTAAAAGGCATCAGTCCACTGTTGAATCTATTAGCGAATAGTGACGTTCTTGGCGCTGATCAGGCAGAAATCGTGAATACGCTTTACGATGTCCTGAATGGCGTACAAGTGGTGCTGGATTTTGTGAATAACCCATCACTGCTCACCTTATCCAGCGACCTCAACAATGTGATTACCGCACTAAAACCTGTGCTTGCGCTGATTGATAGCGAAGGTCAATTCTCGGATCTTCTGGATGGTGTTCAATTTCCTGAAATTGGCGACCTGCTCGGGTCACTCGGTTCTGGCGTGCCAAGCTTAGACGGTTTAGGTTTGGATGCATTCACCGATAGTCTTGGCAATTTAGTCGGTAACAACTCATCCCTACAACTGCCTGATCTTAGCGAATTGATTTCCGGCATTAGTAATATTGATACAGCTACGAATATCAGTATTACTGAAATCATCCCAACCATTAAAGAAACCATTACCAATATCTCAAGTGGTAGTTCCCTGCCGAAGTTTGACTTTAGCTCACTGCTCAGTGGCTTCAGTAAACCAAGTGAGATTGATCAAACCAGCCCTTGGGGTTAATTCTAATCTCATAAAAAAATGCGCTTTATGCGCGTTTTTTTACTTTTAAAATTTTATACACCACGCCAATCAACACGGGCATTGCGTTCACTGTGGTAGATATTCTTGATGTATTGCCCCAATGGCAATTCAGCTAGATAGCTTTGATATTCACGGTATTCATCCGACATTGATTCAAAGCTTTCTCGCTCCCACGGCGTTCCAGGAATCGCCAGTAAAGGTGCCAAAATAGAACAAACCGCAATATCGGCAAGAGAGAAACGTGAACCGACCAGATAAGCTCCTTCTTTTTCCGTACGGATCTGGTTAAGCTGCTCAGCCGAATCCTTGATAAATTGTTTGGACTGTTCCAGTGTTTCTTCAGTCAAGGCATAACCCTTGGTCAAAATGGTTTTTAGCAATGGCTTGGAGAATTTTTCAAACTGGCGCAGATAGCCTTTTTCTCCAATCAGAATATCCATCGATTCATGGTCATGCGATAAAGCCTGAGCCAGCATCCAGCGACGCACATGGCGGCCTAATTCCTGGGTGATTTCATCAATATCTAGTGCCTGCTGACGCAAGCTTGCTTCTGCAGGTAGCAGACGGTGTTCAGGATATTGCTCATCCAGATATAGAGCGATTTTGGTCGAGTCCGCAATCCACTGTTCCCGATCACGCAGAATCGGTAGAC
This sequence comes from Acinetobacter sp. NIOH-H-8, assembly GCF_046635365.1. Classification (NCBI taxonomy): domain Bacteria; kingdom Pseudomonadati; phylum Pseudomonadota; class Gammaproteobacteria; order Moraxellales; family Moraxellaceae; genus Acinetobacter; species Acinetobacter sp. NIOH-H-8. Next base: position 25,576 of record NZ_JBHDVN010000025.1, on the reverse strand, counting down.
GGTTTTGTCCAGTTTTCAGGCGGGCAAAGGCACGATGGGCACCCGGCATCAGATTTTGCGCAACATATTCCAGCTCTTTGTAATCCAGCATCCAGCGTGCCTTTTCACAAAAATGAGAAAGTGGAAACTGGTATAAGATGCGCATAAATTCTCCATGCTTGTTTTTAGGTTAGATCGCATTAAAACCATCTAATTTAGTCGGATACTTTAGTCACCCCAGACTGGAAATACAATGAACTTTTTATTCAAAATAAAGATGTTGCTTATTCAACACGGCGATGAGTATTTTTATACATTTTTTTGTCTTGATTATCTATAAAGCAGATATGCACTGCTTTAAAAACATCTATTAAAATTAAGAAATTATTCAAAATCTATTTAATTTTAATCAGTTACTATATTCCAAATTTATAAGAATCTAGCAGTTTTTATCTTAAAGAGCTTTTTTTATAAGCTTTGCAAAAGCAATTGCTTAATTACATAAAGCTTTCGCTGTAACGTTTTGGCATCGATTTAGGATGTCATTATGTCTCGTTTAACTTCTGAAAAAGTTCATATCATCGAAAATGATCTCGACGCGATTAATGCTGCTTATCAGGTTGCAGACTTTGCCCTGGAAGGCCGTAATCAGCGTGATCAGCAACGTCTATTACCTTTTGCTGAGATTGACCTGTTCAGCCAGAAAGGCCTGGGCGGCATGCGTATTCCGAAACAGTACGGCGGTGCATTTGTTGCCAATAAAACCCTGGCTCATGTATTCCGGATTATTAATAAGGCTGACTCAAGTGTCGGGCAAATTCCGCAGAACCAGATCGCATTACTCAACATGATCGAGATCATGGGCACAGAAGAACAAAAACAGTTTATTTATAACGAAATTCTAAAAGGTAAGCGTCTGGCGAATGGCGGTCCAGAGCGCAATACCAAAGATACCAAGACGCTTGCCACCACTTTAACATTTGAAAATGGCCGCTATTTTGTGGATGGCGAGAAATTCTATTCAACTGGTAGTAGCTTCGCGCACTGGTTAGCGATTAAAGCGATTCATCCAGAAGGCCATGTAGTACTAACCATTGTCGACCGCAATGCTGAAGGTGTGGAAGTGATCGACAATTGGAATGGCTTTGGTCAACGCACGACTTCGAGTGGTACCGTCAAACTTCAGCATGTCGAAGTTGATCCGCTATTGATTTTTGATGAGCGTCTGTTAGGAAATCAACCAAGCTACCGCGGTGCCTATTCCCAATTGATGCAGGTCGCGATTGATGTCGGCATTGCCGAAGCTGCTTTTGCCGATACGCTGACTGCCGTACAAAAAGCACGTCCAATTGTCGATGCTCAAGTCGAAAAAGCCAGCTTAGAACATTATACCCTGCAGGAAGTTGGCAAATCTTCTGTGCTGCTCGATGCCGCGATTTTACTGCTGGATGAAGCCGCTGAATATCTGGATGAACTGGATCAGCTGGAATCTGTGACTGATGAGCAGGCAGCCAAAGCCTCAATTCTAGTGGTTGAAGCCAAGGTCTATGCCAACGATGCTGCGCTACATATCTCGGAAAAATTACTGGAATTGGGTGGAAGTCGCTCCAGCCTCAGTCAGCACAATCTGGATCAGCATTGGCGTAATGCCCGTGTGCATACCTTGCATGACCCGATCCGCTGGAAGCTGCATGCACTTGGGGATTATTACCTAAATCATAAACTCCCTGCCCGCCACGCCTGGATTTAAGGATATTTGCCATGACTTCATTTCAAAACATTAGTCCATTGCAGTCAGAACAGCTGGCACATGCGCACATCATCAAATCTGATGAAGAAGCACTAGAAATTGCCCATAATCTGGCAGAGCAGTTCAAGATTAATTCAGTACAACGTGATGCTGAACGTATTCTGCCTTTCGAAGAAATCGAGGCTTATAGCCAGTCCGGACTTTGGGCGATTACTGTACCTAAAGAATATGGTGGTGCAGAAGTATCTAGCTATACGGTGGCACAAGTGATTGCCCTGATGAGCGGTGTGGATGGATCAATCGGTCAGATTCCGCAAAACCATTTCTATGGTCTGGAAATCCTGCGCAATAACGGCACGGAGGAACAAAAACAGAAACTCTATGCCGAAGTCTTAAAAGGTGCTCGTTTTGGTAATGCCCTAGCTGAATTCAAGACCAAGACTGCTGCACAGCGCCAAACTGCGATTCGCAAAACCGAGCAAGGTTATGTCATTAACGGCGAAAAATTCTATTGCACCGGCAGCCTGTTTGCGCACCGCATTCCGACACTGGTCGTGCATGAAAGCGAACAGCAATTCTTGGCCTTTGTCTCACGTGACAGTGAAGGTCTGACCCTGATTGATGACTGGAGCGGTTTTGGCCAGCGTACCACTGGCAGCGGCACGGTGAAATTCGACAACGTGCAGGTGCTTGAGGAAGATGTGGTACGTTTTGATACGGCCTATTCCCGCCCAACCATTTCCGGTCCTTTCGCACAATTGCTACATGCCTCCATTGAAACCGGCATTGCCCGTGCTGCATTTGAGGAAACCTTGGACCGTGTACGTCAGGCGCGTCCGTGGATTGATTCTGGTGTGGACAAGGCCACCGATGATCCGCTGACCAAACTTGAACTGGGCCGTGTGGTAGCTGATGTGCGTGCTTCTGAAGTGTTACTCAAACAGGCCGCACGTTCTGTTGATGCCGCCAAGGTTGCTCCGACTGAGGTCAGTGTTGCCAAAGCCTCTCTAGATGTAGCCAAAGTGCGTGCACACAGTTCTGAAACCGCATTAAAAGCATCATCGAAGCTGATTGAACTGGCTGGCAGTCGTGGTAGCCAGCGCGAAGATGGCTTAGACCGCTTCTGGCGTAATGCCCGCGTGCATACCCTGCATGATGCTTCACGATGGAAATACTATTTTATCGCCAATTATTTGCTGAATGGTGTTCTGCCTCCACGCCGGGGGACATTGTAATGACAAAGACTACAACAAACTCGAAAACTAAAAAAATCCTGCTGAACGCTTTTGATATGAACTGCGTGGGTCATATCAATCATGGCTTATGGACTCATCCTCGAGATGAATCCCATCGTTTTAATGAACTGAGCTACTGGACTGATCTGGCAAAAACTCTGGAAAAAGGCCTGTTTGATGGCCTGTTCATTGCCGACATTACCGGAGTCTATGATGTCTATCAAAATGGCATTGATCTGACTCTAAGGGAATCAATTCAGTTGCCAAGCCAAGACCCCAGTACCTTGGTATCTGCTATGGCGGCTGTCACTAAAAATCTCGGTTTTGGCGTCACAGTGAATCTCAGCTATGAATCGCCATATCAGTTCGCCCGCCGCTTTGCCAGTCTGGATCACCTGACCCATGGCCGTATCGGCTGGAATATTGTCACGGGTTATCTAGACAGTGCGCAGCGCCTGATTGGTGAAAATGGTTTGAAAGATCATGACCTGCGTTATGAACAGGCTGAGGAATTTTTACAACTGTGTTACAAGTTCTGGGAAGGTTCCTGGGAAGATAATGCGGTTTTAAAAGATAAGCAAAATCGAATTTTTACTGATCCAACCAAGGTTCATCAGATCAATCATCAGGGCCAATTCTATCGTAGTCAGGGCGTATTCCAGGTTTCCCCTTCTGTTCAGCGTACACCTGTATTGTTCCAAGCCGGTGCTTCCCCGCGTGGCATGGCTTTTGCCACTCAGCATGCAGAAGGCATGTTTATTGGTGGTGATCATCCGGACAAGATCAAGAAACAGGTCGATCAAATTCGTCATCAAGCGGTTGAACAAGGTCGTGATCCTGAAACGATTAAGATTTTTGTCGGCATTACCGTCGTGACTGCAGAAACAGATGAAGTTGCGCAGCAAAAGCTGGATGACTATCGTGCTTATGCCAGCCCTGAAGCAGGTCTTGCACATTATTCCAGCTCAGTTGGCATTGACCTGTCCAAATTTGCTGATGATGAACCGATCCCGTACAAGAAAACCAATAGTATCGCAACGGTCAATCAAAAATTTAAAGAGCAGCAGATCACGCCAAATGACCTAAAAGCTCAGCATGTGTTAGGTGGGCGTTATCCACTAATTGTTGGCAGCGGTGCCACGATAGCAGAAAAACTGATTCAGCTGATTGATGAAACCGGTATTGATGGCTTCAACCTGACTCGCACGGTTGCACCTGAATCGCATCAGGATTTTATCCAATTAGTGATTCCTGAATTACAGCAGCGCGGACGCTATAAAACTGAATATGAACAAGGCAGTTTCAGACACAAGCTGTTTCAGCAAGGAGACCGCTTACCTAGTGCGCATCCAGTGCAGCAATTCCGATGTCAAAGCTCCGCCTCAACAGCGAACACGAACCTAAAGCAAAAACAATCAGCATAAATTTATTTTGAGGTGCAACATGGCACAAACCGTTAAAACAAAATTCACCGTTATTGGGGTGATTATTGCCGCCGTCATTATCGGACTAGTGGTGTGGAACCAGCAAAAGAAATCTGGTTCGGATGAACTGGTGATTGGGATCAGCCCATCTTTTGCTAAACCTTTACAGGTGGCAGCAATTGAGGCCAAACAACAAGGTGTAAATGTCAAACTGGTCGAGTTCTCGGACTGGAATACTCCAAACATTACCCTGAATCATGGCGATATTGATGCCAACTTCTTCCAGCATCAGCCATTTTTGGATAATGCCAAGAAAGAAACTGATTTTAAAATCAAGGCATTTGCCAAAGGCGCAGCCACACATGTGGGCCTGTATTCCAAGAAAATTAACAGTCTGGATAAGCTAAAAGACGGCGCGAAAGTTGTGGTGCCAAACGATCCAGTCAACCAAGGCCGTGCTCTATTGTTATTACAACAGGCTAAACTGGTGACTTTAAAAGATCCGAATAACCATCTTTCCAGCCTGAAAGATATTGCAGTGAATCCGAAAAATCTGCAATTCGTTGAGGTTGAAGGTCCGCAAACTGCACGTGCCATTGATGATGTTGATCTGGCTTTCGGTTACCCGCACTATCTACGTCTGGCTAAAACAGCTGATCCAGAACAGGCATTGCTATTTGACTCTAACAAGGACAACCGTTACGCGATCCTGTTTGCCGTACATGAAGACTATCAGGACAAAAATGACAAGCTGAAAAAATTTGTTGAAATCTATCAGAACTCACCTCGCGTGAAGGAAGCACTAGATGCTGACTTTGGTGCGAAACTCTGGTTCCCGGGCTGGAAATAAGGTGTAGTTATGACACAAGTAAATTCGTCAAATTCGAATGCAAAGAAGTGGATCATTGGCGGCGTCATCCTCGCACTTATTCTTGGTCTGGCGGCTTACCGTTGTACCAAGGGTCAGCAGCAGGAAGATGTACTGACCATTGGCATTAGCCCACCTTATGCAGACTTATTGCAAAGTGTGGCTGATGAACTGAAACCGCAAGGTATTAATGTGAAACTGGTTGAATTTTCCGACTGGCATGCACCCAATGTCGCGGTACAAAACGGTGATATTGATGCCAACTTTTTTCAACAAAGTGTGTACTTAAGAAATGTCATTCGCGAAACCAACTTCGATCTACATAGTTTCGCGCCCGGTACGGGTAGCCATGTCGGTTTATATTCTAAGAAATATAAATCGCTGGATGAGTTACCACAAAATGCCCGTGTGGTCATTCCAAATGATCCGGTGAATCTGGCACGTGCCTTGATCCCTCTTAACCGTACAAAACTGATTGAACTGAAAAATATCAACAATGAATTATCAACCGTTAAGGACATCAAGAATAATCCTAAACAGTTGCAGTTTATTGAAGTTGAAGGCCCACAAACGGCACATGCCTTGAATGAAGCTGATCTGATCTTTGGTTATCCACATTATCTAAAACTTGCTAAAGCAGCAGATCCACATGATGCTCTGTTCCTGGATCCAATCGACAAGAAATACGCCATTCTGTTTGTGACACGCAAAGACTATGAAGATAAAAACCAGAAACTGGCGACTTTCGTAAAAGCTTTCCAGAATTCTGAAAAAGTCAAAGCAATTCTGGACCAGGATTTTGGTACTGGTATGTGGTTTGAAGGCTGGAAATAAGGTGAATACTATGGTGAGTTTTGGTTCTCAGGTGGCGTTTTCCGTCCCACATATCAAAATCCGTAACCTGAATAAATACTATGAGGTACAAGGCAAATCGGTACATGCCTTGAAAAACATCAATCTGGATATTCCTGAAGGCAAGATCTTCGGGATTATCGGGAAAAGTGGTGCGGGGAAATCCTCGCTGCTACGTACCCTAAATGGTCTGGAACAGATCAGCGAAGGTCATATCCATATCCATCAGCAGGATTTGGCTGGCTTAACCCATGCTGAACTGATCCAGCTTCGTCAGCGTATTGGCATGATTTTTCAGCACTTCAACCTGATGTCTGCCAAAACCGTCTGGGAAAATGTAGCTCTGCCTTTAAAAGTTGCAAATTATAAAAAATCAGACATTGATGCGCGTGTAAACGAAGTGCTGCAACTGGTCGGCTTAAGCGATAAGGCTCAGAACTACCCTTCTCAGCTATCCGGTGGCCAAAAACAGCGTGTCGGTATTGCCCGCGCGCTGGTGCATCACCCGGAGATTCTACTCTGTGATGAAGCCACTTCTGCACTGGATCCGGAAAGTACTTCAGTGGTGCTGTCTTTGCTCAAAGAAATTAACCAGAAACTTGGCATCACTATTGTACTGATTACCCATGAAATGAAAGTCATTCGTGAAATTTGCGATCAGGTCGTCGTAATTGAAAAGGGTGAAATTGTTGAATCCGGTGAAGTTTGGTCTGTCTTTTCTAATCCACAGCAACAGATTACCCAGGAACTGCTGAATCTGGAACAGCTGGAACTGCCATTTTCGATCAGTCCTGAAGTGACAACAGATACCACGCATAGCATTATCAAACTGCGCTATGCCTCTAGTGTTCAATATTCCCCAGATTTGAAAGTGATTTTCGAACAGTTCGAGCATCCGGTGCATCTCTATCAAAGTCATATCGACAGTATCCAGAACCATCTGGTCGGCAGCCTCATTGTCGCGGTTGCTGATCTGAATCTGGACACGGACTTACTTCAGCAAAAACTAAAACAACACATTGCACAGATTGAGGCGATTGGCTATGCACGACCAACTCATTGATTTATTACTAACAGGAACCACCGATACCCTCATCATGGTTGGTGTATCCGCAATCGTTGCCTTTCTGATTGGTTTACCGATGGCAGTAGTACTGGTCAGTACATCTGAACACGGGATCTATCCATCCAAACCCATTAATCAGGCTCTGGGCTGGATTGTAAATATTACCCGTTCGGTGCCTTTCCTGATTTTAATGGTCGCTTTAATTCCCCTTACCCGCTGGATTGTAGGCACCAGCTATGGCGTCTGGGCAGCAGTTGTACCTTTAACGTTGGCCGCGACTCCTTTCTTTGCGCGTATTGCTGAAGTGAGTTTACGTGAAGTCGATCAGGGACTGATTGAAGCGGCTCAAGCGATTGGCTGTAACCGTAAGCAAATTATCTGGCATGTGCTATTACCTGAAGCTTTACCAGGGATTGTGGCCGGTTTTACCGTCACTTTGGTGACCATGATTAACTCATCAGCAATTGCCGGTGCTATTGGTGCCGGTGGTCTGGGCGACATTGCCTACCGTTATGGTTATCAGCGTTTTGACATGCAGATCATGCTGGCGGTGATTGTGGTGCTGGTGATTCTGGTCATGCTGGTTCAGGCCACTGGTGACACCCTATCGAATCAGCTCGATAAACGTAAAATTTAAAAACATCTATTTCATAAGTTTTCAACAAAGCACCCAGCCATGACCTGACTTTGTCATGGCTTTCATGTAAAATCACTGGCAATTTTTATATAACGCTTTGTGAGTTATTTCATGGGTTTTAATTGTGGTATTGTAGGCCTGCCTAACGTTGGTAAATCTACGCTTTTCAATGCATTAACTAAAGCTGCAATTGCTGCGGAAAACTTCCCATTCTGTACGATTGAACCAAACACCGGTATCGTGCCTGTACCAGATCCACGCTTGGATAAACTTGCTGAAATCGTAAAACCACAACGCGTGGTACCAACTACCATGGAATTCGTGGACATCGCGGGTCTGGTTGCTGGTGCATCTAAAGGCGAAGGTCTGGGTAACCAGTTCCTGGCGAATATCCGTGAAACTGATGCAATTGCTCATGTTGTTCGTTGTTTCGAAGATGAAAACGTGATTCACGTCAACGGTAAAATTGATCCGCTTGATGACATCGCAACGATTAACACTGAACTTGCTCTAGCTGACCTTGAAACTGTGACTAAAGCAGTGACTCGTCTGGCGAAGTCTGCAAAAGGTGGCGATAAAGAAGCTGTAGCCACTAAAGCCGTTCTTGAAAAAATCCTACCTTTGCTTGATGAAGGCAAACCTGCCCGTGCAGCAAATCTGGATGATGACGAACGTAAACTGGTACGTGGCTTTGGTCTGTTAACGCTTAAACCAACGATGTACATCGCTAACGTGGCAGAAGACGGTTTTGAAAATAACCCGCACCTCGATGCGGTACGTGAACTGGCAGCTGCTGAAAATGCAATCGTGGTTCCACTTTGCAACCAGATCGAAGCTGAAATTTCATTGCTTGAAGATGAAGACCGTGCCGAATTCCTGGAAGCAATGGATATGGAAGAGCCGGGTCTGAACGTGGTAATCCGCGCAGGCTATTCACTGCTAGGCTTGCAAACTTACTTTACTGCCGGTGTACAGGAAGTTCGTGCCTGGACGGTTAAAGTCGGTGCTACTGCGCCTCAAGCAGCGGGTGTCATTCACACTGACTTCGAAAAAGGCTTCATCCGCGCAGAATGTATTGCTTATGATGACTTCGTACAGTATAACGGCGAAGCTGGCGCTAAAGAAGCAGGTAAATGGCGTCTAGAAGGTAAAACCTATATCGTTCAGGACGGTGACGTTCTTCACTTCCGTTTCAACGTATAAGTTGAAGCCAAAGAAAAGCCCCGAATGATCGGGGCTTTTCTTTGGCTTCTTGCCATTTTCATACGCATCTTTACATTCTATTTATAAAAATCTCATCCCATAACATTAATGATAATAATTCTCATTGTATTTAATATAACTCAAGCGTATTTTAAAATTTAGTCGAAAATTCCACTCACTCAATCACGCTTAAGGACAATTAAAAATGAGCTATACCCTTCCCGAACTCCCTTATGCTTATGATGCATTGGAACCGCATATTGATGCTAAAACTATGGAAATCCACCATACCAAACATCATCAAACTTATATCAACAACATCAATGCAGGTATTGAAGGCACAGAATGGGAAGATCTTTCTGTGGAAGAACTGGTGAGCAAAGCCAATCAGGTACCTGAAGATTTGAAAAATAATGTGATTAATAATGGTGGTGGTCATGCCAATCATTCCCTGTTCTGGACAGTAATGAGTCCAGATGGTGGGGGCAATCCTCAAGGTGAAATTGCACAGGCGATCGACAAGGAGCTTGGCGGCTTTGAAGCCTTTAAAGAAGCTTTTACCAAAGCAGCCCTGACCCGTTTTGGTAGCGGATGGGCCTGGCTCAGCGTAGCACCTGATCAAACCATTATTGTAGAAAACAGTGCCAATCAGGACTCACCCCTCATGCATGGCAATACCCCGATTCTAGGTCTGGATGTCTGGGAACATGCGTACTATTTGAAATACCAGAACCGTCGTCCTGAATATATTGCCGCTTTCTTTAATGTGGTGAACTGGAAGGAAGTGAATCGCCGTTATCTGGAAGCACTTTCAACATAAATGAATACAGTAGGACGAAATCTCATGTCTTGGCACTCTTTACGTTTGCTCTGTGGTCTCAGTATTCTTTTGAGCGGAGCAGTGTTGTATCTAGAACGTCTGTTCATGTTGCTTTAAGACATGATCGTCTACTGTATGGGAAGCCTTATTCTGAGGCTTCTTTTAATTTTTGCTGTTTAAATTTTCTATAGGGAGATGGATTTAAAATTTAAGAACGCAATTCACAGACATTGACGCTATCAAAGCCATTGGTACATGGTGCCACTTCACACGCATGAGAAGCTTGTACTCCACTTACTAAAATAGTACTTAGACTTATCGCTAAAAACAATTTATTTAACATTTAAAATGACTCCAAAAATTAACTTTTATCTCTAAATCGCTTGATTATGAGTCAATTATAGGACTTTTTTAATGATTCAGGGCAATCTTTTTGATTTTAATTATTGTTTATTCATATAAATAGAATCGTTTTTTATAACAAAAAAGCGGAACCGAAGTCCCGCCTGAAGATTATAAAATCCGATTAAGACTGTTCAGCTACTGCATTACCTTTCTGCTTTGGATCAGTATTTCCCAGTTCAGGATGAGCAATAGCTCCCTGACATTGCTGTTTATCACGCTCATAGTCGGCCTGTTTCTGTGCCACACTACTGCTATTTTCAACGGTGCTACGTGCCCAGATTTCCAGACTGGTTAACGCCTTGCGACATAAGGCATATTTTCCTTCCGTCACTGAGTCAGTCATTTTCACATTAATGCGCCAGTCAGTACTCAATTTACGGGCCGGTTGACGTACCTGAGCATCTATCTGTTCCATTTCCTTGTTATAAACCAGCGGATCGACTTCATTCATGAATTGCCATGCAGCATTGGCATAAGTGGTCGCATCATTAGAGAGTTTAGGTGCCGCTTTAATTTCGGCTTTTGGCGCTTGACTGTCATTTCCACAAGCTTGAAGAAATAAGGTGCTGCCGATTAAAACACCGACCAGCATTGCACGTGTCTTGAACATCAACATATCAGAATCGCCAGTTAAACATTTCGGCACTATGCTAGTAAATTCGCGTACAATACACAATCTTGATTTAATCCCTGTTTTAACTCTCTCCCTCAAGGTGTTTTGTGTCTGACCACAATCCAGTAGCGATGCAACCTGCCGGTTTCTGGCAAGGTGCCAAAGATAGCCAGGCCATTATATTTACTTACCTTCCGGTCTCCTTTGCCTTTGGCGTTTCTGCCACCCAGTTCGGCTTTACTGCCTGGGAAGCCTTATTTCTGTCCTGCTCCATGTATGCCGGTGCCAGTCAGTTTTTAGTTGTAGCGTTACTTGGTAGCGGTACTTCGATCTGGATGACTGCATTGACCGTGATTGCCTTGGACATTCGTCATCTTTTATACGGCCCAGCTTTACAAAACCTGATTCAAGATCGTTTAAACCTGAAGAAAACCGCAGTCTGGGCTTGGGGTCTTACTGATGAAGTCTTTGCTTCAGGTATGATCAAGCTGTCACAACGGCGTCAGGAATGGTCAGAGTCGTGGATGCTCGGTCTGAGTCTATTTAGCTGGCTATCTTGGGCGACAGGTTCATTTTTAGGCGGCTTATTTGCTGATCAAGTCAGTCACCTGCCACAATTCTTGCAGGCGGCTTTAGATTTCCTGCTACCTGCCCTGTTCTTAAGTTTCTTACTGGCAGCCTTTGAAAAGAAACATTCCTTTGTGGTGACCATCACGATTATTGTCTCAGCGGTAGCCTGTTATTTTATCGATTTGTCCGCTGCGATCTTTATCGGCATCAGTTCCGGTATTTTGGCCGGCCTGTTCAAGCACTATGTGCTGAAAAAACCAGATCCTGAATATGCAGGAGATCAATCATGAATCTTGAAATTATCTTGGTCGGAATTATTGTCGGGATTGCCAATTTTGCCTCACGTTTTGGCCCTTTCTATGTAATTCAAAAATTTCAGCAGGGTTCGCAAAAACGTGGTGCGCTATGGCTGAAAATTGCTTTGGGTTCAATTGGGATTGCTGCTATCAGTTCCATGCTGGTTGTGGCGACCTTACCGCCCTTATTGGAAACGCCAGATAAAAGCTTTGCCATGCTGATCGGTTTTATTGTACTCGCTGGACTGTATTTCAAGTTTAAGAAAATTGTCATGGCGACCTTAACTGCAGCTTTAACTTATGGCCTGATCTATACCTATATCTCTGTACCTTTTTAAGCCTTTTAGAAAATTAAAAATCTCATTCAAGACTTATGCTAAATTAATTGCATAAGTCTTTTTTATATAAGAAAAAAAGTAAGGAAAATATTGGCATGTTCGAGCCAAAGCAAATAATTGAAGGTAAAATATTTATTCATTATCGACGTGATGAGATGTTAGCTATTTTTAGCCAATATGAATTACCCGGCTGCTATTTTGAATGCCTTATTAATACACAGAATTTTACTGGTCATTTTGTAGAAGTGGTTGCTGACCCGCAGATCATATCTGTGTCATTTATATTCAGAAGCATGGCAAAAATAAAATCATTGCCCTCTACAATCAGACTCAACAGGTAATCCATCTGCATCCCAAACAAATCATTTTTAGCCGATGGAGCCTGCTACATAAAGGCATTCCAAATCTCATTTATGTATTTTGCTTTAGTATAATTTTACTGTTTCTATTTTTTGCACTTGTCGCAGTGTCAAATCATCAATTCCACTTTTTCACTGTATTCTTAGATGCACTGCAATTTTCAGGATTTGGTTTATTGCTATGGATATTTGGTTTTATCTGTCCTTTTGTCATTCCCTTTTATGCCTTTAAGAGAATACAAAGTCTGAAACTTCTCTATCAACTTCAGCTCAATGACAAGCAAATTTTGAATATGGAAAAACTCAATCCGCAAAACCGGATTTATCATTTAAACCCGGTGAAAAATACAGTAAAGCGAACTGCCTGATTTCAGATGCAATTCTCTATAAACTTTTATAAATAAAACTGCTGGCCAATATCACAATTTTGTATGAAACTCGGCTTATCTCGGCATTGAGTTCTGTTATGCTAAAAGTCCATAAAATCAAGCATGGATAATACACATGAACGTGTCTATTGGTACTCCTCTTCAATCTTCAGCTTTTAAAGTTCTATTGCTAGGTTCAGGAGAACTAGGTAAGGAAGTGGTGATTTCCTTGCAACGTTTAGGTGTAGAAGTTCATGCTGCAGATCGTTATGCAGATGCTCCTGCCATGCAGGTGGCACATTTTTCTTATGCCTTAAATATGGCAGATGCAGCGGAACTCAAACAGCTTATTCAAAAAATTCAGCCGCATCTCATTGTTCCTGAAATTGAAGCGATTGCGACCGAAGTGCTGGTTGAAATTGAAGAACAGAATATTGCAACCGTAATTCCTTCAGCTAAAGCAGTTAACCTGACCATGAACCGTGAAGGCATTCGTCGTCTGGCGGCTGAAGAACTAGGCTTACCGACCTCTGCTTATCGCTTTGCCGATTCTCTGGAATCTTTCCGCGCAGCCTGTGATGACATTGGTTATCCAAACTTTGTGAAGCCGGTGATGTCTTCTTCAGGTAAAGGCCAATCTCGCGTGAAAAGTTTTGAAGAAGTCGATGCTGCCTGGGAATATGCGCAAACAGGTGGTCGAGTTAATCAGGGCAAAGTGATTGTCGAATCACAGATTGATTTCGATTTTGAAATTACCCTGCTTACTGTGCGGGCTAAGAATCCTCAAACTGGCGAAATCGAAACTTCTTACTGTGATCCGATTGGACATCGTCAGGACTCAGGCGACTATGTAGAAAGCTGGCAGCCTCAGCCAATGAGTCCCGCTGCTCTGGAAGAATCAAAACGTATCGCCAATAAAGTCACCACGGCATTGGGCGGTTGCGGCATTTTTGGTGTAGAACTCTTTGTCAAAGGCGACAAAGTATGGTTTAGTGAGGTTTCACCTCGCCCGCATGACACTGGTCTGGTCACTTTGGCTTCCCAGTTCCAGAGTGAATTTGAACTGCATGCCCGTGCTATTTTAGGCCTACCAGTCAATACAGCTCGTCATAGTGTAGCTGCCAGTGCCGTGATTTACGCAGGTGTCGATGATCGCAATCTTTCATTTTCTGGCCTGAATCTTGCTTTAGCCCATGCCGATACCGATTTACGCCTGTTTGGTAAACCTGAAGGCTTTAAACGCCGCCGTATGGGTGTCGCGACTGCGCGTGCAAAAAGCATTGAACAGGCTCGCGAGCTGGCTCAACAGGTTGCTGACCAAGTTAATGTTCATCAAAATTAAGTAAATACAACGGACCACTGTTCATGATCAATACCTCCCCGCTGCTGAATTACATTAAAAGTCACAATGACATCAAAGCGATCAATCAATGGCGTAGTGATGTAGAAAATCAGCTTCAGGAATGTTTTGAAAATGGACAGTCCATCCGTGACATCATTCAGGCCCGTTCCAACCTGATTGATGAGGCTCTGCAATTCCTGTGGAATCATGCTGAACTAGATCAGACTGATTTGGCGCTTTTCGCTGTTGGGGGTTATGGCCGCCGCGAAATGCTGCCATATTCAGATGTCGATATCATGATCCTGTCTGAAGATGATTTCACTCCAGAGCAGGAAAAGCTGATCTCCAGCTTTATTTCCTCTCTTTGGGATGTGGGCAATTTCAAACCGGGCATCAGTGTCCGTACTATCAATGAATGCGTCAATCAGGCCAGCAGCGACCTTACTGTAGCGACGTCCTTGATCGAGGCACGTCTGATTATTGGCAATGAAAATTTAACCAAGTGGCCACGCCGGATCGTGTCACAAACCTGGACCGATAAAACCTTTTTTGATGCGAAAATGGACGAGCAGCACAAACGCTATGCTCAGCACAATAATACTGAAAGCAATCTGGAACCGGATATTAAAAATGCACCGGGCGGTATCCGTGATATTAACCAGATTGGCTGGATTGCCAAACGTCATTTCCGTGTCAACCGTATTTATGACCTGGTGCATCTGGGCTTTATTTCAGAGTTTGAACTTGCCGTACTCGAAGAAGCTGAAAGCTTTCTCTGGGAAATTCGTCATCATTTACACCGCCTGACCAAGCGCGATGAAAACCGCCTGCTGTTTGATTATCAACGGGATATTGCAGCGATGTTTGGCTATACCCGTGAAGAAGGTCAGTCACCGAACTATCCAATCGAACAGTTCATGAAGCGCTATTACCGTAGCGCGCAGCAGGTTTCAACTCTGAATGAAATGCTGCTGGCTTATTTCAATGAATCAGTGATTACTCCACGTTTGCCCCAATATGAACGCCAGATTGAAGAAATCAATGAAAACTTTAAACTGGTCGATGGCAAGTTAGCAGTTCAACATCACAAGATTTTCTCGGAAAAGCCAAGTGCCATTCTGGAAATTTTCTATTTGCTGGCCAATCGTCCTGAAATTGAGGGCATTCGTGCTCGTACTTTACGTCTGCTTACCCTGGCAGCTAAACGTATTGATCAGGATTTCCGTGATAATGCGGTACACCAAGCCCTGTTTATGGCCATCATTCGTTCACCGCATCGCCTGTACGAAACGCTAGTTGCGATGAAACGTTATGGTGTTCTGGGCAAATATATTCCGGCTTTCGGACAGATTACCGGCTTGATGCAATATGACCTGTTCCATATCTATACCGTGGATGCACATACCCTGCTCTTGATCCGCAATCTGAACCGCTTCAAAGAACCCGAATTTGCCAAAGAATTCCCAGTGGTCAGCTCCGTGTTCCAGCGTCTGGCCCGTCGTGACATTGTTTATCTAGCGGCTATTTTCCATGACATTGCCAAAGGTCGTGGCGGTGATCATAGTGAGCTTGGTGCAGCCGATGCGATTCAGTTCTGCCGTACCCATGGCTTTACCGAACGTGAATGCAATCTGGTTGCCTGGCTGATTGAAAACCATTTGTCCATGTCGGTGACTTCACAGAAAAAAGACATTTCCGATCCGGATGTGGTCAAAGAATTTGCTGAAAAAATGGGCGATATGGAGCATCTGGATTATCTGTACACGCTGACAGTGGCAGATATTAATGCGACCAATCCAAAACTCTGGAATACCTGGCGTTCTTCTTTAATGCGTCAGCTTTATACTCATGCGCGTGACGTGATCCGTTCTGGCTTGGGCCGTCCGGTTGATTACCAGATGCTGATTGAAGATACCAAATTTGAAGCCAGTGAACGGTTGGTGGAACATTTCTCGCTTTATGATGTCGAAAAAGTCTGGCAG
This sequence comes from Acinetobacter sp. NIOH-H-8, assembly GCF_046635365.1. Lineage (NCBI taxonomy): Bacteria > Pseudomonadati > Pseudomonadota > Gammaproteobacteria > Moraxellales > Moraxellaceae > Acinetobacter > Acinetobacter sp. NIOH-H-8. The sequence continues at coordinate 9,469 of NZ_JBHDVN010000025.1, read as the reverse complement.
GAACTGGGCGATGACTACTTCCTGAAAGAATCTGCCGATGAAATCGCCTGGCATACCCGTGCTATTTTGGAACATGGCGATAATCCTGCACCATTGGTATTAATGCGTGCGCATCGTAAATATGCACAAGATGCCGTGCAGATCTTCATCTATACCCAAGATAAACCAAATCTGTTCGCCACCACGGTTGCTGTTCTGGACCGCATGAATCTGGACGTTCAGGATGCCCGGATTATTACCGCAACCAAAGCTTTCAGTTTGGATACCTATGTCGTCCTTGACCGTTTTGGCACGTTATTGACCGATCCGGAACGTGAGGCAACTGTCATTGAAGCCTTACAGGATGCCTTAAGTCATTCTGATGAATATCCAGGTCTGATGCAGCGCCGGATTCCGCGTCAGTTACGTCATTTTGATATTGAAAATACCGTCGATATCACCCTTAATGAAGCTTTAAACCAGAATATGGTTGAAATTGCGACACTTGACCATCCTGGTTTACTTGCGAAAATTGGCGGTTTATTTATGATGCAGGGTCTGGATATTCACTCTGCCAAAATTGCTACGCTTGGCGAACGTGCTGAAGATATTTTCTTTGTCACCAAAAAAGATGGCAGCCCAATGACCCAAACAGAGTCTGACAATTTTGCAGCGGCATTAAAAGCTGCTCTAGATGAGGCCTCACATCAGGTCAATGCTCAACACTAACACACTGCTCGGTAACACATTCATGAACTCTAGCTTGTCTTTATTGCATCCATATCCGTTTGAAAAGTTGAATAAACTTTTCGCGGATATCCAGCCTGCGAATATGCCATTGATTCCCCTTTCAATTGGTGAACCAAAGCATCCAGCACCCGAGTTCGTGAAACAGGCGATTATCGATAATTTCCAGCATCTATCGACTTATCCGAACAGCAAAGGCTTACCTGAATTACGAGAAAGCATTGCCAACTGGCTGACTCGTCGTTTTAAACTGAATAGCATCAGTGCAGACAGCAATGTATTGCCGGTTTCCGGTACCCGTGAAGCGATCTTCTCTTTTGTTCAGGCGCTGATTAATCGTGAAGATGCGCCTTATGTGGTGATGCCAAACCCTTTCTACCAGATTTATGAAGGTGCAACTCTGCTTGCAGGTGCAAAACCTTATTTCATTAACTGTACTGAAGAAAATGATTACTTAGGCGACTTTGATGCAGTTCCGGCTGAAGTCTGGGAAAAAACTGCCCTGTTATTTGTGTGTACACCGGGCAACCCAACAGGTGCTGTTCTTTCTAAAGAGCAGTTTAAAAAGCTGATTGCACTGTCAGACAAATATGATTTTGTCATTGCTTCTGATGAATGCTATTCAGAACTCTGGTTTGATGAAGCACCGACAGGTTTACTGGAAGTGTGTGCCGAGATTGGCCGAGATGACTATAAAAACTGTGTCGTTTTCCATTCTCTATCTAAACGCTCCAACCTGCCAGGCATGCGTTCAGGCTTTGTTGCAGGTGATGCCACTTTACTCAAACCTTATCTGCAATACCGTACTTATCACGGTGCAGCGATGCCGGTGCAACACCAGTTAGCATCAATTACCGCTTGGAATGATGAAGCCCATGTGGAAGAAAACCGGGTACAGTATCGTGCCAAGTTCGATCTGATCCAGAAAGAATTGGGGCACTTGCTTCCGCTGGAAAAACCGGATGCGGGTTTCTACTATTGGCTCAAAGTGGACAATGATGAAGCTTTTGCCAAAATGTTGATGGAAAAAGCGCATATCAAAGTATTACCAGGCCGTTACCTGTCTCGTGAAACTACACAAGGCAACCCGGGTGAAAATCATGTGCGTCTGGCATTGGTGGCTGATCTGGCACAATGTGAGCAGGTAATTCAGCGTTTAAAAGCGATTCTTTAATCTTCTAAGACCTAAACACAAATAAAAAAACCCACTTTCCAGAAGTGGGTTTTTTTATGGATATTGACTACACATTATTTTTTTATTTAACTTATTTTCTATTCATTAGAAATTAGACATTTCAAATAAACTTATAAAACCTTTTCAATTTCTGTTTCGAGATCTTCAGGTTTGGTGGTAGGTGCAAAACGGTTTAATACCTTGCCATCACGACCAATCAGGAATTTGGTAAAATTCCACTTAATACCATTTCCTAGAATTCCTTTAGAATTATTGGTCAAGTAACGGAAGATCGCATGCGCTTCTGGACCTTTAACATCTACCTTGGAAAACATTGGGAAAGAAACCCCATAATTTTTCTGGCAAAATTCCCCGATCTGTTCATTTGAACTCGGATCCTGTCCGCCAAACTGATTGCATGGAAAACCTAAAACTTCCAGTCCCTGCTCTTTATATTTCTGGTAAAGCTTTTCCAGACCTGCAAATTGTGGAGTGAAACCACATTTACTCGCGGTATTTACGATTAAAAGTACTTTTCCTTCATAATCTGCAAGCCGTTTGTTTTTCCCATCTAACAACTCAGCTTCAAACTGATAAATGCTGGTCATGGATAAGTTTCCTCGTCAGTTTTTTCTTGTGTTTGTAATTCTAAAGAGGCCGAGTTTACACAATAACGTAAGCCAGTCGGTTCCGGACCATCCGGGAAAACGTGTCCCAAATGTGCATCACAATGATGACAAACAATTTCTGTTCTCACCATACCATGTGAAGTATCAGGTAATTCTTCTACAACTGAGCTGCTCACAGGACGATAGAAGCTTGGCCAACCGCAACCGCTGTCATATTTAGTGGTTGAAGAAAACAGTGGTGTACCACAGCAACGGCAGACATAAGTCCCTTCCTGTTTTGTATTCCAGTACTTACCTGTGAATGCCGGTTCAGTTCCTTTTTCACGCGTAATGCGAAACTCTTCTGGTGATAACTCTCTTTGCCATTCCCGGTCTGTTTTATTGAGTTTTCCCATCACTAACTCCTTTAAATCTTTGACATTCAATGTCATGCTTCAGTACTTCCATATTTACGCTAGAGATGAAAAAATTTCTAGCGAAATTTCAGCATAGATTGTGATATTTGCGTAATCTATAGGTTTAACTTAAAAATTAATTGGATGGAATTATGTCCGGTATTGGTAACACCCCCCCTTGCGAGATCAAGAAATCGTCTAAGCTTGAGCATGTTTGCTACGACATTCGCGGACCAGTGTTACGAGCGGCCAACGAGATGGAAGAAGCCGGACATAAAATTATCAAACTGAATATCGGAAATCCCGCCCCATTCGGCTTTGAAGCCCCGCAAGAAATCATTAATGATGTTGCACTGAACCTGCCAAATGCGATTGGTTATACGGATTCCAAAGGGATTTTCCCGGCACGTAAAGCGATCTGCCAGTATTACCAGCAAAAAGGCATTCTGGATATGCACGTGAATGACGTGTATGTCGGCAATGGCGTATCAGAGCTGATCGTGATGGCGATGCAAGGCCTGCTGGATGACGGCGATGAAATGCTGATTCCAATGCCGGATTATCCATTATGGACTGCGGCAGTAAACCTATCTGGCGGTACAGCAATTCACTATAAATGTGATGAAGAAAATCACTGGTATCCAGATATCGCGGACATGGAAAGCAAAATTACGCCAAATACCCGCGGGATCGTAATTATTAACCCGAATAACCCGACCGGTTCGGTTTATCCGCGTCATGTATTACAGCAAATCGTGGATCTGGCGAAGAAATATGACCTGATCCTGTTTGCCGACGAAATCTATGACAAGATCGTTTACGATGGCATTGAACATGTGTCAGTAGCTTCGCTTGCAGGCAAGCAATTATGTGTATCGTTCAATGGTTTGTCTAAAGCCTATCGTATTGCCGGCTACCGCTCAGGCTGGATGGCGATTACCGGGGATAAATCACGTGCAATGGACTACATTGAAGGCCTGGATATGCTGGCTTCAATGCGTCTTTGCGCGAATCACCAAGCACAATATGCAATTCAGACTGCACTCGGTGGCTATCAATCTATTAATGACTTGATCCGCCCAGGTGGCCGTCTATATGAACAGCGTAATATTGCCTGGGAAATGCTAAACGAGATTCCAGGTGTATCTTGTGTGAAACCTGAAGGTGCGATGTACTGTTTCCCTCGTCTTGATCCGGAAATCTATCCGGTTGAGGATGACGAAAAACTAATGCTTGATCTGTTACGTGCCGAGAAAGTTCTATTGGTTCAAGGTACTGGCTTCAACTGGCCAACACCGGATCACTTCCGTGTGGTATTCCTGCCAGCAGAAAACGAACTGCGTGAAGCGATTACCCGTTTAGGCCGTTTCCTGGCTAAAATGCGCTAATTTATAAAAGATAAATAAAAAAACCGCATTCATGAATGCGGTTTTTTTATTGTCTAAAAAGTTCCGCGATAAGCTTTACAGACATCTAAAATAGAAGCACGCTGTTAATCCAGAATTTTTCTTCTTAATAAAATCTATTCAGCCTTTTCTCCTTTAGCTTGATGATTCATGCTATTTTTTAAACAAATATAAAAATCCAAGAGTACATGGATGTCCTCAAATACAGTCAAGCTTAGTCTTTTTCTCTGCCTGAGCATGTGCTTAGGCATCGGCATTCTGCGTTTTTCCTATACCGCATTGTTACCTGGTACACGTGAAGCCTTTGCCTGGAGCGCAAGTTTTGCCAGTCTTTTGGGTAGTGCCAATCTGCTGGGTTACTTAATCGGTGCTTTGGCAGCGATGCGCTTGTCCCAAGATCGAAGCATGAGTACCTATATCCAGCTTGCTGCAATAGCTGGAATGCTTAGCCTATTCTGTTGCGCTTTTTCAGGATTTCCTGAAATCTGGTATATCAGCTGGCGCGTGATTTCCGGTATTAGTGGTGGCCTGCTCATGATTTTGTCACCAAGTGTCGTGGCTCAGTGCTGTGATTTAAAAGACCGTTTTAAAATCAATTTTGTTGGTTTTAGCGGGATTGGCTTAGGGGTTTTACTGGCTACCCTGTTTTTGCCTTATCTTGACCAAATTTCCATGCGTACGGCCTGGCTGATCTTATGTGGGTTTGCCCTGATGATTTGTATCTGCTTAAGCCTACTGATACAACAATTTAAACCCTATCTAGCTAAACAATCTGTTTCTCATCCTGATCAAGTCCCTTTAAATACAGTCTTTTATAGTTTGCTGGTGGTTTATGCCTGTAGTGCATTTGCCTATATTCCGCATTCCCTATTCTGGATTGACTATCTCAGCCATGAACTAGGATTAAGCTTATTCTGGATTAACTTTAACTGGATTCTATATGGCTTAGGCAGTGCCTTAGGAGCTTTCTCTGCCTATATTCTGGCAAGAAAATTTGGCAATTTTACTGCCTTGAAAATTCTTTATAGTGTATATATTCTGGCAATTTTTATCGCGACTCTAAATGCTAATCCATTCCTGACTTTTAGTTCTTCTTTTTTTACCGGAATGTTGAATCCCGCTGTGGTTTTCCTTACCTCTTATACCATTTTACAACTGTATGGACTGGCCTATAAAAAGCTTTGGAGCATTGCGACTCTATGTTTTGCCTCTGTTCAGCTGATTGGAGGATTGAGTTTTAGTGCCCTGCAATATCTTGGATTAAACTACCATCAACAGTTTATGCTGGCAGCTTTAGTTTTATTAGCCGGAACTTTGCAATTGGTCTGGAATACACGTTCTTCCAAATATAAGACAGATGAGCAACCAGTTTCTGTTCAAGAAGAAAAATTTTAAATAAAGATTAAAATCGGTCAATAACCCAAATCCCAAGGGATAAAACCACGTCATTAAACGTGGTTTTATTCCATTTAATCTTTCTTCAAATCTTTAAGCGGGTTACCAAACTGCTTTAGATATTCAACGCCCAATTGCCGTGAACCTTGATCATTAAGATGATTGTCATCTTTAAAACGATACAAAGGCACATTATTCAGCATCGTTTTACAAGCCTGCTGATCACAGATGACTTTGGTTGGATCAATAATTTTCAATTGTGGATATTTCAGTTTTGCTTCTGCCAGAATCTGATTAAATGGCTTTAAATGAACGTTATAACTTTTTCGGGAAATTGTACATGCAGCGTTCCGATGAAGAATCTCATTACGAATATTACAATCAGAAGGAATATTCTCCCAATCAAGGCGTGGTACATCATTAATTAGAACTACCTGATCACTAGATTGATGGGCAATTTCTAAGGCCTTCATCAAGCCTGCTTTAAATATCTCTTCCTCAGTATGATGAGCACTATCTTTAAGTTTTACATCATCACCAAAATACGGTGCATAAGAACCTGCCAGTATAATCATTGGATAATGGGTTTCTTTAAGATGCGCAGTAATAGCATCATTACGTTTTTGGAATTTGGTCAGTTCTTTCCATTGATTCAGCTTTAACTCAAATCGCTGCACACCTGGCAGATAAAAGGTCGAACTTTGCGTTGCATCATAACCGCGTAAATTGGCGTCCTTTGCCCATTCATCTAGCATTGCAGTATAGGCATTGGCATGCGAATCGCCAATCAACAGGAAATCAATATCTTCTTTAGATTGTCCTAAGATACAATCTTGAGCACTGGGCAAAACATTTGGATCCGCAGTATCCATGCAGTTACTACGAATCACATGTGCATACGTATGTAATGCTTCCTGTTTGTCATGCACCGATTTTGGAAAACGCTCCGGGAAACCTTCATGTGTTTTGATGGTTTGGGCGATCGCAATAAAACTGGCTGCAGGCAACAGAAACCCAAGAATAATCACTTTATAATTTGCAGCCATCACAAAGCGTTTCAGGGGTGTTTCAGCCAGTTTATAAGTCAGAAATGCACATATAAGTGATAGGAAAACAATAATAATCTGATTTTCCAGATTCAAGGGCAGCATATAAATGCCAAAGAACACGATTATCGGCCAGTGCCATAGATACAGAGGATATGAAATTTTACCAATCCATGTACTAAGACGATTACTCAATAATAAATTACTTGAAGATATGGATTGCCCCAAATAAATAATCAGTGCCGTTGCAATACATGGGATCAATGCCATCAGTCTTGGGAATGGGGTTTGCTGATCAAAATAAATTGCAGTTGCAAATAGAACACTTACTCCAGCCCAGACCAATCCCTGTAATAGTTTTTTTGGCAGATTCAGTTTTGGCAAGCAGCTAATCAATGCACCAATCAACAACTCAAATGCTCGTACCGGCATACTATAATAAGCTTTGGCCGGATTATGAGTCAGTTGCTGCTGGGCGTATATAACTAAAGCGACAATGAATACACTAATGACAACCCAAAGATATTTACGCGAGGTCTTACTCAAGAATAGCCATAGCAAGAGCGGCCAGAAAATATAAAACTGCTCTTCTACGCCCAATGACCATAAATGTAATAACGGCACATTTTCTACATTCGGGCTGAAATAATCTCCTACCTCATTCCGCATATACAGATTGGCAATAAGCACAGTCGCATACATGACGCTTTTAAAATATTCCGTCAGCTCACCCGGCAACATCACCTGCCAGGCAATTAGGCTGACAATTGCCAGTACAGTAAAATATGCAGGTGCCAGACGGATCACACGTTTCTTATAAAACCGTGCAATTGAAAATTGCTGCAACTCAATATCGCGCGTCAGAATGGTCGTAATGAGATAACCGGAAATGACAAAGAAAATATCAACACCAATATAGCCGCCAGAAAATAATGACCAGCCGAGATGATTGAAAATGACCAATGATACTGCAATAGCTCTCAGGCCATCGATATCTGGTCGATAAGCAAAACTCATAAAAACAGGAAAAGCGGGAGATACGCTATTTTATGCTTTTCAATCTTTAGATGGCGATCTTTTACATTTTTTTTTACATTCACCTGCGCTTATTCCAATTCTTCTACCTTTAAATAAGGATAAGGATTAGTCGCACCTTCTCCACTGAGATAAATCCCATAATGCAAATGTGGTGGTGTATTTTTCGCATTACCGGTATTACCGACATAGGCAATGATTTCACCTGCTTCTACCCAGTCTCCTTCCTGAATATGTTCAGCATAATCCTCCAGATGTGCATAATAATGTTGGCTTAAATTCGGACCAGTAATCCAGATAACTTTACCTCCTAAATTATTGGTTCCAATCTTGCGGACGATCCCTTGGGTCGCACTGACTACCGGTGTACCTCGTTGAGCAAAAATATCGGTTCCTTCGTGTTTACGTCCCTCACTGCGCGCTCCACCCCAAGTATCCTGAATCTGGCGAGGTTTTACTCCTTGTACAGGAATTTCTACCGGTCTAATCAGCTCAGATTTTTTTAATTGCCAGTACAGATACGGGCTTTTCCAGCCCGCTGGCTCACCTGATGGCGGTGGCTGACAGGCAGTAAGTAATATACTTAAGGAAAATATTAAAAGCAGGATTTTGGGAATTTTCACAATAGCTCGCATTGCCGTTTAATGAGTGGTTCGTTTTATCTTAAGGAATACAGAAAAATTTAAAGTCAAAATCCTGTTATTTTTAGTGATGTTTTTTCCAGATTATTTGTCGGAAACAGTCTTAAAAATAACAAAACCCTCAGCTGAGGGTTTTGTTGAATCAAGTCTAAATTTTATTTACGCTTTTTCGCACGGGATGGTTTAGAGGGTTGCTGCTGTTGCTGTTGTTGCTCTTCATTTTGAGCACTGTCCTTTTTATCCTTTTGCTGAACCTGCTTATGTTTTGCTCTTGATTTAGCCATAGCATAAACTCCTTTGGAGAACTGTCTCTATCACTGGAAGTTGCATTAATCACTCTAACCTTTATATAAAATAAGCCAATCGCTGAGCTGTATCTAAATACGTCAATGTAAAAGCATCTTTATTAAGTGATTCAATTCTGACTAGATCTTCTTCCGAGGTATTTACATCGCTTACATAGCGTTGCATGTTGATACCTGTTTTAACTCTGAGTATAAATATGGTTTTCTGAATGAAACCCTTCAAAAAAACTAACAATAGATACGGGTCTAACGTGATGATCCAAATTTAATTTTGGTGTATTCACCTTCATAATAATTGCCAGTGCAGACTCAGATCAACACAATAATAGTGTATTTGGTATAAGAGGCTATAAAAATGTAGGCCATAGTTTTCGCAGTCAAGGAATAACTGGATGATCAGGTAGATTGAATATTAGATCTGTATTCAGAGTCATCTTGCCACTATTTTCAAGTTTAACAATTTATTAATTTCCGATTGTGCTACTACTTGCATAGAATCTGCTAAGGTTCAAATTTCTTAGCTCTATAATATTTTTTATTATTCCTATTTGAACTATTTTTTAATCCACATTATTTTATTCAATAAATGGTTAGGGTCTGTTGACACTTACTGTTCATAATTAACCCTATAACGGTAGCCATAAAAATATACAGGCTAAGGCAACAGAACTTTGATAATTTCTTTTGAGCTTGTCATATCGAGTAGCTATTCCTCTA
>NZ_JBHDVN010000024.1:0-39738 GCF_046635365.1 Acinetobacter sp. NIOH-H-8 | reverse complement strand
AAAAGATTTAGAATACTAAGTGAACGCTATCGAAATAGACGGAAAAGATTCGGTTTACGCATTAACTTAATCGCTGCACTGGTAAACCGGATGAACTTGCAATAACGACTTTCGCAAGAGATCTAATTTACTTAATTATCATAAGTATATAAAATATATAATCTTTATTGAATTAACTTGGAAGAGCTATAAATTTTTTTAATTTTTAGTTTTTCACTCGTGCTTATGAACCGGATGATTTGAGGTTAATTCAGAAAGAGAAAAATATAATATTTTGATTAGACCATTCAAAAAGAGAACGGATTTAAAAATAGTACTCTGCTAAAATTATTCTTCTCTATTTTAGATAAAGTTCCGTCTGCTATTAACGGATAGACTGGCAATAACAACTCCCATGCAAAATGCCCAAACTCACAAACTGACCCGTGCCACACTGATGTTCCCACTGGCACTGGTTCTGTTTGAATTCTCCGTCTATATCTGTAATGACCTGATCCAGCCGGCAATGTTAGCCATTACCCGTGATTTTGGCGTGAGCAGTTCCTGGGCACCATCTTCCATGTCCTTTTTCCTGCTAGGTGGAGCATTTGTTGCCGCAATTTTAGGACCCTTATCGGACCGTTTAGGTCGTAAAAAAGTCCTGCTCGGTGGCGTGGCATTTTTTGTGATCTGCTGTCTGGCGATTTTACTCACACCGAATATTCAAAGCTTTCTGTTCCTGCGCTTTTTACAAGGTTTTGGCTTGTCCTTTATTGCTGCTGTGGGTTATGCCGCGATTCAGGAAAGTTTTGAAGAACGCGATGCCATTAAAGTCATGGCACTTATGGCCAATGTCTCCTTGCTGGCACCACTTTTAGGGCCAGTAGTCGGTGCCTTTATGATTGACCATGTCTCATGGCACTGGGGTTTTATCGGCATTGCCTGTCTGGCATTTCTGAGCTGGTTTGGACTCAAAGCGAAAATGCCAAATCCGAATATCAGTATTCCGAAACAGCCACTTAGCTATATTGTCGATGACTTTAAACAGGTTCTGAAAAATAAGCGTTTTGTGATCATGACCATGGCATTGCCACTGGTGAGCTTGCCATTGATGCTATGGATTGCATTATCTCCCGTGATTCTGGTTGAAGAATTAGGCTTGAGTAGCATGCAATATGGCCTGGCTCAGTTTCCGGTATTGGGTAGCCTGATTCTGGGCAATATCATTCTACTGAAAATTATCGACAAGATGCCGCTCGGTAAAACAGTAATGCTAGGTGTGCCATTGATGCTGTTCGGAACCATTTTGCTTTTAGTGGGAATGCTGATTTCGGATTATTTTCTGCATTGCCTGATTATCGGTACGACTTGTATCAGTCTGGGAGAGGGGATCAGCTTCTCGGTATTGTACCGTTTTGCCCTGATGTCATCTGAAGTGTCTAAAGGCACGGTTGCGGCAACGGTATCCATCTTGATGATGCTGAGTTTCTTTATCGTGATTGAAGTGGTCAGAATTGCTTATGAAGCTTTTGATCTTTGGGCTTATTGCGGTGCCTCGTTTATTTTAATTGCGCTATGGTTTAGCTTGCCACGTATGCAGCTGAAACAGGTGATGTTGGAAAGAAAAGGGCGAGGGGAGTTTTAAAAGAATTCCTTTCTCTTAAATATTTAATCGAATGAAGCTATTTACTTTATTTGCCTCAAATAAAAGTATTGAATGTTCTCTCTCCCTATGGGAGAGAGAGGGAAATATTAATAAAATAACCTTACCTTTGCGCAGCAGTGCTACTCATCTCCTAAAAGGAGAGAAAACATCCATTATTGATTTAATAATGATTAGAATCCAAAAGTTAAGCTTCAGCCGGCTGCTCCAACTTCTTTAATTTCATATCAAAGATAAATGGTCCAAACGGCAGAATCGACGCGATCAAGCCCAAAATAAACATACTCAGAGACCATTTCTGTTTTTCGCAGACTGCAAATAACACCACTAGAAAAAGCACGAAAAGAACACCGTGACCCATGCCGATATATTTCACCAGAATCGGGTTATCCATCATGTACTTGACCGGCATGGCAATAAATAACAGCAGCAGAAATGAAATACCTTCAAGCAATCCAACCAGACGTAAAGTTTTAATATTCACGCGCGCTCACTCTTCTATGTTCTATTCAATCAGGCTTGAGTGTACCCAATCTGCCGATTTAAGCAAAATGAAATTTATAGGATAAAATTAATTATTTTAAATACTTATATCCTAGTGCTCCGCTTGGTTATTTGATTTCAACTACCAGTAATTGCTGTCTTAGAGACAATAATTCAGGCAAGGTTTCCAGTAACAGACTGATCTGTTTAAGCACCAGCAGCAGGTGGGTAGAGATATGTTCCTGCTGACTCAGTTGCCGGATTTCTGCCAATTGGCCTTGAATGTCCTGCTGCGGTACATTTTCAGGATTTGATAGGGCAGAGGTTAAAGTCTGCTGACAGGCAGAGAGCAGTTGCAGAATTTGCGGATCAGATACCTGTTCACGATGGCTACCCAATGCGGAAATATAACTGAGCTGACTGTGACTATAAACTAGATAACGAAAGGCATTGCGAATCAGCACCGGATCTGGATTTGGTTCGGTACTCAGACTGGAAATCATATTGGAAAGGTCAATCTGGGCATTGTGGGCCAAACGACGTGCTGTCCGATAAGCAATGCTGTTATTTTTGCCATGCTGATATTGCTCCAGAATAGCCAGTAAATAGTTCAGCGTCGCTTGGGAGGATTTTTTGATATTGCTGGAAATATTACGGAAATTCCAATCCGGCCAGATACAACTGACCGCCAGCCAGGCAATTAGACAGCCAATTAGGGTATCGATAATTCTCGGCAGAATGACAGCATAGCCTGCGCCTTTCAGATTAAAAATCAGCAGTACTACTAGGGTCGCCATTAATGTAGCCATAGCATATTTCTTGGAGCGCAAATAGAAAAAGCCGACACCAAAAATCACCGTAAGCAGCAACTGGCCTTCAATACTTGGTACAAAATACAGGATTGGAATTCCTAGAATGACGCCGAGCAATGTACCCAAAGTTCGCAGTTTTAAACGGCTTTTGGTAGCGAAATAACTGATCTGGCAGACAAATAAACTGGTCAGCAATATCCAGTAGCCATTTTTGGCAAAGGGCAATAGAGAAATTGCATAGCCGACCAGAAAGACCAAAGCGATCCGCACCGCATGACGAAACAGCGCCGATTGCGGTCCCAAATGGGGTTTTAATTTCAGCCAGAAATCTGCGGGTCCACGCAGGTCATCATCAAACAGGCTGGAATCATCAAAATGCTTTGGATAATCCGGACGGTAAATGGCTTGTCCATCCTGCAAATGTTGCAGCTGTTCATGCACACTCAGCAGATTGCTCAGAATGAGCTGTAAGTTTTTTACCTCAATATTCTGTGGATGCTGGGCAATCCAGTCCCTCATGGAGGCTTCTAATGCTTTGAGTGCCAGTTGATGCTGTTCAGGAAGTTGATAAGTTTCATTACGCAATACGCAAGCAGCCAACTGCTGGCAGGCAAGCGCCTGCAAGTGAATATTTTTCTGAATGCGAAAAATCAGATCGGTACGGCTAAAATGCTGGTGAATCTGCTCGTAATGCAGATAGTTAGCAGTTGCCTGCTCATGAATATCCTGAGTCAGAAAATAAAGATTCAGCCAGTAAATAGTTTTATGATTCGGACGTGAGGCTTTGAGTCGGGTCAGTAAAGAATCTTTGGTGCGGTTAAAGCTTTCAATGACTTGGGTATTTTTTAAGGAAAGCTCGTAGAGCAGCGGCTCGACATTATTCTGATTATCTGGATCAAATAATTTGGCTTTGGTCGATAGCAGCTCTGCCATCTGTTGCAGGTTGATGGACAGATTTTCCTGAACCTGTAAAGTTGGACGAATCAGATAAAATAGGATAGAAGTCAGGCCATACCACAGTACACCAACTACAAAATACAGCGGCTGTTCGTACCAGTGCGCATATTCTCCCAAGCCAAACATGGTGTAAATGGACAGCAATACAGTGCCAAATGAAATGGTGGCATAACGCTGTCCCAAAGCCCCCATTAAGATAAATACGGCACTAGAAAGTGATAGCCAGAGTGCAAACCAGACTTTATAGGAGTGCAGAAATTCCAGCATGCTACTGACTGCAAAAAACAGCAGCATGACCAGCCCCAGATTGCGCAGCCTTAAACTTAAACGGTCATCAAAATCGGTCAGGGCAGTGGCAATTGCTCCTAAAGTGACCGGAACAATCAAGGTTTCATAACCGAGAAGTTTTAGACCAAAAGTCGTTCCTGAAAGCACAATGAACATCTGCAAACAGTAAGTCATCAAGGCACTGGACTGAAAAGGCAACAGGGCTTTTTTAAGTATGTGCTGAAGAGGATGCAATATGGAATCTGAGCTATTCACAAGAATATGATCCGTGGTATTTGACTGCCGGTTTTGAATGCAATTTAAGCGCCAATTTCAAAAGAAATATCTAGTAAAAAACGGGCAAGAAGCCCGTTTTTGAATGCTAATAATCTGTAATAAATCAGATTACGCCACATGCAATACGTTCACCGCCACCGCCTAATGGCTGCGGTTCATCTGAATAGTTATCACCGCCTGCATGGACCATGATGGCACGACCCTGAACATCTGCCAGTTTCAGGCGTGGCGCAAGCAGAGTCACACGTGCTGTACCATCAGTGTTTACTTTAAGGGCTGGTAAGTCACCCAGATGACCCGTCATGGGTGTGCCATGATGAGGTGCCTGATTCGGATTGTAGTGACTGCCGGCAGCAAGTGCAGCACCTGGTTTGCCATCTTTTTCACCCGGTGCACATGAACCATTTTCATGAATGTGGAAACCACGCTCACCCGCAGGAAGCTGTTTCAGATTAGTACGAATCACCAGGCCAGCCGGACTGTCACTCAATAATACGGTACCAATCGATTCACCGACGCCTTGTGCAGAGACTGCATTCAGGGTCACGGCTTTAACATTTTCAGTCGAAGTAGAGGTTGAAGCGCAACCGGTAAAAAGTGCGGCACTGACTGCGCACAAAGCTGTAAGTTTAAACAATGAAGACATAATTATCACACCTTGATCTTTATTCTGCTTTTCGGAATCTATTGAAACAGAGCAAGACCAAAAGCACTATGGAAAATCAGTACTTAAATGTTTTAATTTGTTTAAGCCAGTTAGTCTTGTGATTTAGGCGTCTTGTTACGGCGCAGACGGAATTTTTTCTTCGGTTCAACCTCATGCGCCATAGTGGCTTTAGGCATCATCAAAGGTTCATTCAGGTTGCTTTCATGTAGCCATTCACGCCAGATGGCCAGTAGTACGGCCAGAATCACCGGTCCAATAAAGACACCGACCAGACCAAAACTGGCAATGCCACCCAAGACACCAAACATGATCAGCAGGAATGGAATTTGTGTTGCACCTGAAATGACCAGTGGACGAATCACATTATCTGCCGTACTTACAATACAGACACCCCAGACCATGACGCCAACGGCTTCGATAGTTTGTCCTTGCGAGAACAGCCATAGCGAAACTGCACCATAAGCAACTGGAGGGCCAAAAGGAATTAAGGCAAAGATAAAGGTGATAATGGTCAGTACCATTGGGTTCGGTACGCCAGCCACAAAGTAGCTGATACCTGCCAGTAAAGACTGGGCAATCGCCGTTAAACCTACCCCATAGACCACCGCACGTGTAGTATCCGAAATTGTAGCCAGATAATGATGAATACGTGGACCGACTACCATTTCAAAGGCTTTACGCACCTGATTCAGAATGGTATGACCATCACGGTAGAAGAAGAATAACGACAGTACGGCAAAACACAGCTTAAAGACATTTTTACTAATTTCATTCAGCACGACTTTGCCGTAATTCAGATGACCCTGAATCCAGACCGAAATAGTTTGTGCAATGCTATTTGGATCGGCATTAATCTCATTCAGGGTACGGGTAATTTCTTTACCCACAAGTGGCAGGCCGCGAATAAAATCAGGAACACTAAGATGACCTGAGAATACCTGTTTTTGTAATTCAAAATACAGATTCCGGCCTTCGTGTTGCAGCATAAAAATGGCAAAGATAAAAGGCAGACCAAATACCAGAATTACACCCAGAATCATTATAGTCGCGCTCAGCGTCGGCCGATTGCCACTCATTCTTAAGATCGACTGATACAGCGGCCAAGTCATGTACGCAATAATGGCTGCCCAAACTACAGGAATGATGAAATACTTGAGTATGTGAAAACTCAAAAAAATCAGAATGAAAAATAGTCCAAATAATAAGACTTTTTGTAGTGTAGGCGCGTACTGTTGCACTGAATTTAGAAGCTCATTTTTTTAGGTCGTGTCAGGCATATTAACTGAAAAAAAAGCGATCGAAAACGATAGTGCGGGAAGTAGTACGATTATTTTCCTTAGAATAAAAAGAAGAGGCTAAAAATAACAGAACTAGAACCATTGGCTTGGATCGTCAATAATGGCATTCAATAAAGGTTGCCATTGATCCTGTAATTCCCGGTACATCTTCTGCTGTTTATCAAAAATAGACAGGCCTTGCATGGCCAGTCGGCTATAGAATGCACGTTCAGAAATCCAGGTAACCGGTTGCTGATCAATTTTATTAAAGAATTGCTGAATGTCCTGATTACTGGCTGCATTAGGTTTGGTGCGGTTAGCGAGGAGCAGAATTTCAACCTTGCCTTTACGGATACGTTTAATATCCTGCAAATGTTTGAGAAAACGGCGCGTAGAATCAATATCAAAAAAAGAAGGCTGCAGCGGGATAATGATGGCATCCGCTTCACTAATTAGCTGTTCGGCATGATCTTCAGTCAGCGCTCCGGGTGCATCGATAATCAGATATTCCAGATTTTTAGGCGCATCCCCAATCGATTTGGCATTCCGCCAGTCCAGACTCTGAATCGGCGCGGCATCTTTCGGGCGATGTTTCAACCATTGCAAGGTCGATTTCTGGCTGTCCACATCAGCCAGAGCAACTTTATAACCCTTTTGTGCCAGGGCAGCTGCCAGGCTAATTGCAGTAATGGTTTTACCACAGCCACCTTTCTGATTTGCAACTAAAATAGTTTTCATGACCTGGGATGATTTAATTCTGCTCCCGCCTAGCATATCATTCTTTGCAGGCTTACTGGATGGCAGACCCTTTCAACTTCAGTCGAAGGTAGGCAGCAAAATAAAGCAGATTAGGAAGATTGAATGTCCATTGGAATGGCTATGCTGATTGGTGCCTGTATTGGAGTGGTTTTAACTACCCTGATTCTGGGCCAGACGCGAAATGGTCGAATTAAAGCAGAATATGAACAATATATTGCCGAGCTGGAGCTGGAACATCAGCAAGCTTTAGTCGCTGCACAAAAACGCAGTGTAAATACCAGTCGCGCGGTACTCAAAGGCAAAATGGCCGAGCAGTTGGCACCGATCATGGCAGAGTTTCAATATCTACCTAGTGATGCCAAATTTTTAGGCGATCCGGTGGATTATGTAGTCTTTGATGGTTATACCGATTTTCGTGATGGTGAAGGACTGGCAGAAGATATTGAAGTGGTTTTGATTGATATTAAAAGTGGTGGTGCACGTCTGACCAAAGGCCAGATGGCAATTGCTCAAGCCATTCAGGAAGGGCGGGTACGTTTTGAGACCATCCGGATTGATTTTGAAGACTGAAGGACAGCAAGCTTCAACGCTACACTATGGATAAACTGATTATTGCCGCAGCACTGTTTGCGCTTGGACTATGGATCTGGTCGGAATACTTTCGGGCGATCCCGAATCTGGAGCAGGCCGGGGTACTCAAAAATTTTCAGGTAGAATCGATTGAGCCGCATCAGGCTGAATATCGCGTACTGGCTAAACAGTATTATGGGCCTGAGCGCCGTACCATTCATCCAGCCAGTCCGGTGGTGGGAAGTTTTAATGATCTGGCCTATGTCAGTAATATTGATCTGTTACTAGCAGTACCGGAAGTATCCAGTGCTGTATTTAAACCATTCAAGCTTGAGCAGGACAGGCGTTGTTTTAATATGACCGCTACAGACGCACAAGCCAATCCTGCGAACATTCAACCTCATTTGCTGAACCTGAGTGTGATTGCCACCAGCGAAGCTGTTGCCAATAAGGTTCGCCGTTTAAAAGCAGATCAGCGGATCTGGCTGCAAGGTGACTGGGTACAGGTCAAATTAGCGACCAGCCAGCAAGAATTTCAGGTTGGAAAAAGCAATCCAAAATCAGCCCAATGCCGCCTGTTTAGAATAACTGATTTAAAAGTGCTGGATTAAAGCGGTTTATGCGCTCTAGCTAACAGCATACGCTGGCCAATCTTTGGAATACCTTCTGCATCGATATAATGAACTTCATCCAGTTCAAACCCAGCCTCTAAAAGAGCGGTTTCAATATCCCGGTTAAGATGACAGCCATCTGCTACTTTTTTCTGGATCGGGGTGAGTAAATGCTGTAAGCGCTGAATGTTGAGATGCTCTCGGTTTAATACATGCTCAACCAGATGGAAATGGCCGCCCGGCATCAAAACCCGGTAAATTTCATGCAGACTTTGATGCAGATCCGGAATACTGCATAAGGTCCAGGTTGATACGATATTTTCCAGACTATTTTCTGCAAAAGGCAGGGCTTCTGCACGGGCCTGAATCTGTTCGACCGCATAAGGGCTTTGACTGATACGCTGCTCAGCCAGTTTAAAAATGTCCAGGTTAGGTTCTAGCGCATAGACTTTATCGACGACCTGATAAAAAGGCAGATTCAATCCTGTACCAAAGCCAATTTCCAGGACTTCACCTGTAATAGGCAACAATAGTTCACGGCGTAAATCCATCAGGGATGGGGTCTGCATAACCTGATTCAGCAGATGCGGAAAAATATGTTGTTGATAGAATTTATACAGCATGGGCGCATTCAAATGATTTTTAGACAAGCTTAGATTAACCGAAAATAATCAGATTAGCTAAAGCTCTCCGCTCACCAAAATTGATCAACTTGTTACTAATTTCAACTATTTATTCATTAAAAAAATCGTACTATCAAACAAGATATTCTTGAAAAGATTTGATGGAATAAAGACAGAATTATGTTCAAACATCTTCGATACTATGCTTTGGCGGCCAGTCTTTTACTACCGCTTTATGGTCACACTTCTGTAGACCATAATGTTGCCAAAGGACTGCCACCGATGGCTAAAGACCAATCTATTTCAGTCTTGCAGCCGTTTAAAGGTGATTTCCGCATTCTGGGATCAAAAATTTATACCGACGATGAGCAGGCCAAGTTCTCTCCGATCGATTATGCGGTGAGTTGGGGGCTGTTTGCACAACCTGAAATTGCCCGGCACATTACAGTCAACCAGTATAACCGTTACCTGAACTGGAAAATGGATCGCGTGCCAGTGCCTATTGAACAGGCTAAACAGATGGTATCCAATATGCACATCATCCCTGCCAATCCACAAATTGCCAAAGCAATTAAACAGGTAAAACGGGGTGACCTAGTGCGTTTGCAAGGGGAACTGGTGGAAGTACGTGATAAAGACCTCGTCTGGAAATCCTCTTTAACTCCAACCGATACCGGTGATGGCGCTTGTGAAGTGTTTCGGGTCAGCTCAATCAAGTGGATTGAGAAAGTGGGTAAAGGTTAAAACTGGAAAACTTATGGCTTTCTGAAAGGGTCGCTTGGAGTGCTTCAGGGTGACCAGGCTTTATTGATATTTAATTTATTTTTAGCCTTATAGTTTTTCATTTTTAAAGTGAACTACTTCTTCCAAAAAATAATTTTAATCTTAAATATGAATGTCATTTTGTTCTGTTATTTTGATATAAAAAACCGCCAGAAATAGGCGGTTTTTTATATTAAAGACATGCTTATTTGGCAGCTAGAGCTTCACCTTCAAAGGCAATGCCATCCCAGCCATTTTGCATGAACTGGCGGATATTCTGGTGATCCGTTGCTTCTGGTGTGGCCAGTACAGCCGCATAGTGTTCTGCAAACAGGCTCAAGGTTTGTGCCTGATCTAGGCCATTCAATTTGGCAAATGAAAATACTTTGGCACTGCCTTGGTTTTCAGTGGCAGCATTAGCCTGTTGACCATTTTTAAAAGCAGTGGGTGTATGAGCATAGCGCGCATCGATATATGCAATCACATCTGCAAATTTAGCTTCGCCCGCAGCCAATTGAGCCATTAATTCCTGAGCCATGTGGATTCCTTCTAGACTTAAATCAATTTGAATGGCGTCGAATATACCAATTTTTTGGCAAAGATCCATGTTCATTCTGCAATTTTAGGTGCATGATGTTATTCATTATTCTCGTCCCACATGGTGGCTGACGAAAGATTTAAGATCGAATAAAGACGGAGTAGACATGAACTGGCTTTTGGTGGCAATGGGCGGCGCGATTGGGGCAACACTGCGTTATGGAACAGGAATGTTGATTGCCAAGCCACAGATGCTATTTCCGTGGCCGACCTGGTGGATCAATATTATAGGTTGCCTGTGTGCCGGGATTTTCTTTGCCTTTAGCCAGAAATACAGTTTCCTGCAAACCGAAGCACGGCTATTTTTGATGGTAGGTATCTTGGGCGGCTTTACGACTTTCTCCAGTTTTGGTCTAGAAACTTTTCAGCTGCTTAAGCAGGGTGCAGTCACGATTGCCCTAAGTTATGTGATCTCTAGTGTGATTGTCGGAGTATTTATGCTGGGGGTGGGCTTTTATTTAACCCAGCTGACTTTGGCACAAGCATAAAAAAGTCAGGAAATTGGAGGTAATTTCCTGACATAAACCACGATTTAAATTGAGAGAAAAATCGGAGGTTTTAAGTTTAACCACGTTTAAAACGGGCAAAACGTTTGTTAAAGCTCGCTACGCGACCTTCATTACTGGTTTGACGTTGCTCACCGGTATAAAACGGATGTGAAGCACTCGAAATATCCAGGGTGACATAAGGATAGGTCTTACCTTCATATTCCTTGGTCTGGCTAGAAGTCATGGTGCTGCCAATCACGAAGTAGGCATCAGCATTGGTGTCATGAAATAAAACTTCTCGATATTCGGGATGAATGTCTGGACGCATCGTAATATTCCTCTTGTAATTTAAGAGTAATGTTATAATGTAACATTTGATATTTCAAGTGAAGTAGGGTTACAGCTTGTAAGCTTATTACTTCAACTTAACTGCGACTTGGCACGATTTCTTCAAATACATCACTCAAATCATCATGTACTTTCAAATGAATCAAGTTCCAGTATTGTCCGGAAATAGTACGGTTTACCATCAGGGTATCCGGCGACGGTTTGAATACATCCCAATATTTCAGAGAAGGTTTGAGCAATTCCATTCCATCATGATGTGCTGAGTTTTCAGCAAAATCATAATTGGTAGTTAAAGGACGCATCAGCACTTCTAGCCATTGCTCATACAGATCGGCCGGGAATTTTCCGGTTTCTGTCAGGGTATGCAAGGCATCCAGTTGCTGTTCAATGGTCGAAATATCCTTGTCACGGGCTGCATGGATCAACTCTTTGAAATGAGTAATGATCTCGGTAGAAAGCGTTTTAACACCGCCGTAATCGTAAATAATCACCGAGCCATCTTCACGGAAGGCAAAGTTCCCTGGATGCGGATCACAATGGAAACGTTTCAGATAGAAAATTTCCTGACCAATCGCACGGAATAAACGGCGGCCTAGGGCATTAC
Source organism: Acinetobacter sp. NIOH-H-8 (assembly GCF_046635365.1). Lineage (NCBI taxonomy): Bacteria > Pseudomonadati > Pseudomonadota > Gammaproteobacteria > Moraxellales > Moraxellaceae > Acinetobacter > Acinetobacter sp. NIOH-H-8. The sequence continues at coordinate 27,974 of NZ_JBHDVN010000024.1, read as the reverse complement.
GGGTTTCTAGCGGCCATTGGCTGGCTGTTTCCATACTTTCACCCTGTTCCAGGCTTAGGGTCAGAATATGGCGGGAAGAATATTCACTAAATACTTTTGGAATCACAATTTGGTGATCGAGTGATTCATGAAAGGCACGTGCCACTTCCAGATTCTGAGCTTCAATTTCATAATTGAGTTCATTGTCCAGACTATGCTGGATTTCCTTGAATAGCTGATCCTGCAATTTGCGGTCAATTTTTAGTACACCCATCAAACGCAAGGCCAGACGAACCTGTTTCAGGTCACTTTCACAGGCTTCTTCCACTCCCGGATATTGCACCTTGACCACAACCTGCTGACCATCGGGTAGAGTCGCTTTATGCACCTGTCCGATCGAGGCTGCGGCAAAAGGCTGCTCATCAAACTGCTGGAATAGGTCCTGCAAAGATTTACCTAATTCTTTTTCAACCTGTGACTGAATCTCTTTAAATGGCATCGGTGGAGCCTGACGCTGCAATTTGGAAATGGCTCGAGCAACTTCAGGCGGGAAAATATCTTTATATTGTGAGGCAATCTGGCCGACTTTCATCACCGCACCTTTCATTTCCCCCAAGGTATCAGCAATCTGTACTCCAATATCCTGAAATAATTTACTGCGTGCAGCATTTTTCTGCTCTTCATCCGCAGTTAAATTTTTAATCGAATTGGATAGGGTTTTACTTGCAATACTTGCGGTCATTCCAGCCAATTTCATAAAGCGGCGACCAGGCGTTCGAGCCGTTTTTGCCATGCGAGATTCCTCAAAATCACCATTTTTATGGGTGTATTTGATCATAGGTGACAAACTATAAATTGCCTATATTTAATTGTAGATGTTATGTTGCAAAGCTTCTCAAAGTATTCATATTTGCTTGATATTGTTCATTTGATTTATACAATTTTTAAACCAACTCGGCGTATGTACGGCAGTTTTTAAATCAATTATTTAATTATTCTGGAGAGAGCAAAGCATGATTTTTAAGTGCCTTTCCATGATGAAAGTCTTAAAATAATCGCATCTCAAGATCAAGAAATTTCAATGAAAGTCTATCGATATTTTACTGGTAAAGATGATGTGAATTTTTGTGCCCGTGTGACCAAGGCACTCAATGAAGGCTATGAACTTTATGGTGCACCGACCATGACCTTTAATGGAACAGATGTCATTGTCGGGCAAGTGGTGATTAAGGAAGTGGCGGATGAGTCGGAAATTCCACAGGGATTAAAAGATGCGTTAAATCAGTAATTCAATGCATCTTTTTAAATAATAAGAGGATTAGGCATGCTGGCTTAAACGTTTATTATTACCATAAAGCCGTGCCAGCAGCAGGACACAAGCCACACTGAGACCGACAATCAGTCCGACCCAGACGCCTGCCGCCCCCATATCTCCAAACCGGGACAAATAAACCCCCACCGGGAAGGCAATCACCCAATAGGCAATCATGGTGATCCACATTGGGCCTTTGGTATCTTGCATACCGCGTAAGCAACCTGCAGCACTGATCTGCCAGGCATCCATCAGCTGATAGGCCACTGCAAAGAGCACCAGATAAAGCGCAATCTGGGTCACCATAGGATCAGAGGTATAAAGCGCTACGATTTCACTACGGAACACCCAGAGTAATAACATGATGAGCAGAGCCAAAATCGTCGCGGTCATCAGACCTAAGCCTTGTACTCTACGCATGGCATCCCAGTTCTGTTCACCATAATAAGTTCCCACCCGAATGGTTAGTGCAATGGCGAGAGACATCGGAATCATGAACAGCTGTGAGGTAACAGAAATAGCAATCTGGTGAGCGGCCACAATGGTTTCACCCAATGGGCTCAAGACTATCGCTGCGGTACTAAAAATACTCACTTCAAAGAAAATTGCCAGTCCGATCGGAAAGCCCAGCTTTAAAATCCGTTTCAGCCAATATCCGTTCAGCTTTTCCCAGTGACTAAATGGCTGACTACTTTGATAAACCCGATTTTTAAAAATATACAGCGCCAAGCTGAGTAACATTAACCATTGCAGAATTGCTGTGGCAAAACCACAACCGGCACTGCCCAGTGCCGGAATAGGGCCAACTCCATACATAAAAATGAAGTTTAATGGAACCAAAAGCAGTAGCGCCATGAGGCTAATAGCAGTGACCGGACGTGGATAACCAATGGCTTCAGAATAACCACGTAAAGCCGCATACATGGTCACAGCAGGCATACCAAAGCCGATGGCATGTAGGAACAGACCAGCCTTAGGTTGCAAGCTTTCTGGGACACCTAGTAAAGGTAAAGAGAGGGGCAAAACTTGTAAAACCAGACCCGCAATCACCCCAAGGATGAATGCGACCCATAATGATTGTCGCGCAATTGTGGCAATTTTCTCAGGTGTACGTGCACCTTTAGCTTCAGCGACTAGAGGCGTGGTGGCGATCATGATGCCACTGAAGAGTAGCATGACTGGAATCCAGAGGCCGACACCAACCGCAATCGCTGCCAGATCAGTTGGTGAGAGACGCCCGGCCATAATGGTATCAATCAGGCCCAAACCTGCCTGGGAGAATTGTGTGACCAGAATGGGCAACATCAGATGGAACAGCTGTTTTAATTCATAACGACGGGTTGTGGCTGTCAAAACATTCGACACAAAAATTACTCATTAGTGATCATGTGCTTAGAGATAAGGTTTAGCGTTGTAAAGTGAGAAGCACACCAATAAAAATCACCACGCCACCTAAAAGACGTTGCCAGTTCACCGGCATTTTTTCATTGCCCAGCAGACCAAACTGATCGACGATCATGGACATCACCATCTGACCAAAAATAATCATTCCGGTCAGTGTCAGGAAGCCCATTTTAGGTGCAGCATAAATGCTCATGCTGATCGCATAAACACCCAAAAAACCACCTAACCAGAGATACCAGGGAATTGCCATCAGCTCCTGTAAGCCTGGTTTGGGATGTGACTGAAACAGCACGATGCCGGCAAGCACTATTGTACCAATCAAAAAGGAAAAAAATGCAGCTTGAATAGGAGAATATAAATATTCTTTTAATTGGGTATTAATAGCCGTCTGTAAGGTCAGCAAGACCCCAATCGCAAAGACCAAAGGTAGTAAAATAAGGAGCTGGGAGGATATTTTCATAATTTTAACTATCTAATTCTATTTGAATTTTTAGGCATTAGGCGATGGCGATTTTAATTTTAGCAGTGTTGTTGCCGAGTCATGTTAAAATTACGCTAGATCTTGTAGTTGTTTTTGAGTAGTTCTTTGGCTGAATTGAATCCTGCACTTATTCCCTTATCCCTGTATATCCATATGCCGTGGTGCGTACGTAAATGTCCGTATTGTGACTTTAACTCGCATGCCGTACCTGATGGAAAACTGTCTTTGGACCTGGAGCGGGAATATCTGCATGCGCTGGTAGAGGACTTTAAAACTCAGGTTGATTTTGCCCAAGGCCGTTCGATTCATAGTGTATTTATCGGTGGGGGAACGCCGTCACTGATCTCTGCTGCAGGTTATCAGTGGCTATTTACCGAACTAAAAGCACTGATTCCTTTTGAAGAGAATTGTGAAATCACACTAGAAGCCAATCCGGGTACAGTGGAACATGATCCATTTGCTGGCTATTTAGCAGCTGGTATTAATCGTCTTTCCATTGGCGTGCAAAGTTTTAATACCGAACACTTAAAAAAGCTGGGCCGAATCCATAGCAATGAAGATGCGATCTCGGCGATTGGCCTGGCGCGTGAGGCAGGGTTTCAGCGGATCAATGTCGACTTGATGCATGGCTTGCCTGAACAGACACTGGAACAGGCACTCAATGATCTTAGACTGGCAGTCGAGAATGGCGCTACGCATATTTCGTGGTATCAGTTAACTATTGAGCCGAATACCGTGTTTTTCCGTACTCAGCCGATTTTACCGGTCGATGAAGTACTGGAAGAGATTCAGGAACAGGGGGAGGCTTATTTAAAAGCCAATGGCTTTATCAATTATGAAGTCTCTGCCTGGCGTGAAGAATTACCATCGGCACATAACCTGAATTACTGGCAATTTGGTGATTATCTGGCCATTGGAGCAGGGGCGCATGGCAAAGTGACTCAACCGGATGGTGTTTACCGTTTCCAGAAAACCCGTTTGCCCAAAGACTATTTAGCCAAAGTGCCAGCAGAACATTTGCAGTTTAAGCGCATCGAAGCGGCAGATATGCCGTTTGAATTTATGATGAATGCCTTACGTTTAAATGAGGGTGTGGAAGCGAAGCTTTATCTTGAACGAACAGGTTATAGTCTGGATACACTGGATGAATTGCTGACTTCATTGCGCCAACGTCAATTAATGGTAGAAGATACAGAACGTCTGGCATGTACTGAGCAAGGTCACATCTTTTTAAACTCTGTGCTGGAAGAGTTTCTTTAATTGCCTAATCTATCCGAATAATTAATCCAGTTTAAAAAGAAAAAGCCCGATGAGTTACATCGGGCTTTTTCTTCTCTCTCCACTATGCATTTAAGCCATTCGGATTAACGATACTTAGGTGGCAACTTGTGATGCGGGCCATTGTGATGATTTTTGTTGAAGAAGCCTTTATGGTCTTTCTTGCCAAACTTATCATGACGATCATGCTGGTTAAAATGCGCTTTAGGAGGTGCTTTATGGAAACCCCCTTTATGCGGCATTGGTTTCTTATCAAAATGATGCGCTGATGGCGTTGGATGACGATGATCCGGTCCAGGAGCCGCCATTGCTGACATGGTAGCTGTTGTTGCGATCAAACCAATCATTAAAGAAGAAACTAATTTTTTCATGATCATACTCATATTTATTCAATGAGTTCATCATAGGAGTCAGTGATGTAGGGAAGATGGAGCCATAGACAACACTTTTGTAAATTTCAGGATTTTTTTAATTTTGTATTTAAGTGATTAATAAATAATAATTTTTATTAAATATTCTATATTTTTATGTGCAATTTTTGATTTTAAAATCATCAAAATTCTTCTCAGTTTCTTCATGTTTTAACATGACTAAAATCAGATGAAGAGATTTGGGACAAGATGATGAATGAAAAGCGAATATTTTTAATTATCTTTAAAATTTAATTAATTGATCTGGAAACTAAAATTAGCCAATTTAAGGTACAAAAAAGCACTCTAATGAGTGCTTTTTTTCATCTTCGCAATATTAGATTGCAGTGATGTTAGTCGCTGTAGGACCTTTTTGGCCTTGAGCTACGCTGAAAGAAACCTTTTGGCCTTCAGCTAAAGTTTTGAAACCTGAACCTTGGATTTCGCTGAAGTGAGCGAAAACGTCTGGACCATTGTCTTGTTGAATGAAGCCAAAACCTTTAGTTTCGTTGAACCACTTTACTGTACCGGTAACTGTGTTAGACATAATATAACCTATTGAATCTTATGGATTTATAGTCAAAATTTCAGATGACTAGCTGTAACTTTGAAAAATAAAAAGGATGGAGCTTATTGATCTTTAAAACGAAGGTTTATGACTAAAACTGCGATACTTAAAAGAAGACTAACCAAAACAAGAATTTTTCTAGTTATCGCCATCATACCCTGTATTTATAGATATTCAAGTAAATTATATGGATTATTTAATAGACGTCTGAAAATTATAGATATAAATTTGTGTAGTTTGTGTACGCAGCAGATTTTTCTTTGTATCCAGTCATCATTTTGACATATGAAAAAGAGCGCCGTAGCGCTCTTTTTAAAGCTAAAACCTAAACTTTTGACTTAGTAATCAAAACTGAAGTGTTCTGCTGCCAGTGAAGTCATGGTTTTGGATGGATTCACCATTGCTTCAGCATGGCCTTGGGCACGTGGCAATAAACGCTCAAAGTAGAAATCAGCAGTTTTAATTTTCGCTTTGTAGAACTCTGGAACTTCTGCACCATCACCAGCAACCAGTTTCGCTGAAGCCACTGCAGCTTGTTGTGCCCAGAAGTAAGCCATCATTACATAGCCTGAGAACATCAGGAAGTCCACAGAAGCAGAGGATATGATGTCACGGTCTTTACGTGCTGCCAGCATGATACGTACAGTTAACGCATTCCACTGTGCACATAGCTTGGTCAGGTCCCAGGCAAAACGGCGCATGTATTTATTGCGTGCATGCTGTCCACAGAATTTCAGAATTTCAGCGGTGTAATCACGAATCACTTTACCTTTAGAGGTTAGCAGGACCTTACGACCAATCAGGTCAAGTGCCTGAACGCCAGTCGTTCCTTCGTACAGGGTAGAGATACGTGAGTCACGAACGATTTGCTCCATGCCCCATTCTTTGATGTAACCATGACCACCAAATACTTGCATACCGTGGTTCGCTGCTTCATAACCCATTTCAGTCAGGAAGCCTTTCAGAATAGGGGTATAGAAACCTAAGTGATCATCTTGCTGTTCAAATTCAGCAGTATCACCACGCAGCAGGGCATCATTCATGTTATCTGCGATTTTTGCTGCATGATAAATCATGGCACGACCACCTTCAGCAATCGCTTTCTGGGTCAACAGCATACGGCGCACATCGGCATGGTGGATGATCGCATCCGCCACTTTTTCCGGATCTTTTTTACCAGACAGGGCACGCATCGACATACGTTCTTTGGCATATGGCAATGCACCCTGGAACGATAATTCTGCATGACAGATACCTTGGATTGCGGTACCAATACGCGCGGTATTCATGAAGGTAAACATGGCATGCAAGCCTTTGTTTGGCTCGCCAATTAAATAACCTACTGCATTGTCAAAGTTTAGTACCGCTGTTGCAGAGGCACGGATCCCCATCTTGTGTTCAATCGAACCACAGTTTACGGCATTGCGTTTACCGATACCGCCATCTTCAGTGGCAATAAATTTCGGTACGATAAACAGGGAAATGCCTTTGGTGCCTTGTGGCGCATCTGGAAGACGTGCCAAAACGATGTGCACGATATTTTCAGTTAAATCATGCTCACCCGCAGAAATGAAGATTTTGGTACCAGAAATCGCATAAGTACCATCAGCTTGTGGTTCTGCTTTAGTTTTTACCTGACCCAGGTCGGTACCACATTGTGGCTCAGTCAGACACATGGTTCCTGACCAGGTACCTGCAACCAGATGCGGTAAATAGGTATTTTTCTGTTCATCAGTACCATACTGGATGATGGTATTGATACAACCCACGCTCAAACCTGGATACATCTGGAAAGACCAGTTTGCTGTACCCATCATTTCGGATTTGATCAGGTTTAAAGACATCGGCAGGTTTTGACCGCCAAATTCTTCAGGATAAGACAGACCTTGCCAGCCACCTTGCACGAACTGATCATAAGCTTCCTTGAAGCCTTTCGGTGTACGTACTTCGCCATTCTCAAAATGACAGCCTTCTGCATCACCGGTCTGGTTCAGTGGAGAAAGTACATTTTCACAGAAATCTGCCGCACCTTCTAGGATCATGTCTACCGTATCTGCATCGGCATATTCGCCATTTGACAGTTTTTGGTAATGTGCAGGGTAATCAAGCACTTCATTCATTAAGAAGCGAATATCACGTAAAGGAGCTTTATATGCTGGCATGCGTTTAATCCTGATTAAAATAGTTTTGGATTATCTGTATCGATTCTATGATTATTCACATTGGGGATAAAAAAACATTGATAAAGACAACAAATAAAAATGTCAGAAAAGCGAATCGAGAAGATCAGATGAGTTTAAAGATTAAATAACGGAACTCTCCATCTTTAAATAAGGCACTTCTATTGAAAAATGCTTATCTGTCTGGACTTTAATCAATATTTAGGGAGGTTGTCTAGGGGTATTTTTGTATGAATTATACACGAATGTTAGGGTCTAATCATTGGATAAATCATGTCATTAAATCCAATTTAATTTTATTATTTTTAATGAAAGGAAAAGAGCGAACGGATTAATGGCTAACCCGTTCATCTCAAAAATATTCAGAATTAAAGAAAATCTTTCAACTCAGGTTTTACTCCGTTCCAGATATAAAAAGATTCAATGGCCTGACCGACTAGCATGCCGAAACCTTCAGAAGTAGAGACGCCACGGGCTTTGGCTTGATCCAGAAAAGTGGACGGTTTGCCATAGGCCATTTCATAGGCATGTTTAAACTGTAGAGCTTCAGGTAGTACCAGAGCATCACCGCTAAGACTGGCAGAAGTCGCATTAATTACGATATCAAATTCACCGGCTAAATCAGTTAAGGCAATGGCTCGCAGTTCTGCTTGTGGAACAGCATCTTTTAGATCGGCAACCAGTTGTTCTGCACGTGACAAAGTACGATTAGCAATAACAATCTTCTTCACACCGGCCTGTACCAATGGATAGATCACGCCGCGGGTCGCACCGCCAGCACCAATAATCAGGATATCGGTATTTTCCAGAGTCCAGTCAAGAGCACGAATAGCCTCGACTAAGCCTTGTCCGTCAGTATTGTCTCCATGCAGAATACCATCTTTCATCCATAGGGTATTAACTGCTTTGGCGATTTTGGCGCGTTCGGTAAGGACCTGGCATTGGGCAAAGGCCTGTTCTTTGAAAGGCACAGTCACATTCATGCCAAGACCGCCCTGAGCAAAAAATTCCTGGATATTGGCTGTAAAACCATCCAGTGGGACAAGGCGTTTGGTATAGGTCAGATCGATCCTGGTTTTGGCAGCGAAAGCCTGATGCAGTTCAGGAGAGCGTGATTGTTCGATGGGGTTGCCAATGACGGCAAATTGCTTGCTCATTTCACCATGTCCATGTGCGGAAATGGCCATTAATATACGTGAAAATGCAGGAGGGCTAAAGCCTGTCAGCAGGGAAAAGCAGGCTAAAGATTAAAGGTTTAGGAGCTACAAATCTCAATAATATGTTCGACAAAAAGCAAGGCCATACTAAATAAGGTTCCGGCAATTGTGAGGACACTCACAGAAATGGCAACTACATCTAAAATCAGGTTATGACTGATGACAGCGGTACTAATCGCACTAATACCAAGCGCCAGAAATAGCCAAAAGGCCAACGTAGCAGGATTAAGGTGAAGCTTAAACATTGTTATTTTTACCTAGCAGAATTTATCTTTATCAGAGTCAAGATCAAGGAGTAGATCCTGAAATATCTTTCTGAGTTGCAGTATAGAGGATTTATCCATTAAAACAGCCCTCGATCTGAGGGCAATTTGTATTTAAATATTTTGATTGCTTTATTTTGTTTTTAATTCTGTTAACCAGTCATGCGGTTTGAGGTAGTAATCGATTAAACGTTTTTCTGGTGATCCTTCCGCCCATTCCGGACGATATAACCAGCCGGTAAGAGGCGGCAGGCTGACTAGAATTGATTCAATCCGTCCACCCGTCTGCAGGCCAAACAGTGTGCCACGATCATATACCAGATTGTATTCCACATAACGGCCACGACGATACAGCTGGAAATCACGTTGTGCTTCAGTATAAGGCTTGTCTTGGTTGCGCTGGAAAATTGGCAGAATGGCCTCTAAATAGCCATTGCCTACGGCCTGCATATATTGGAAACAGGTTTCAAAATCCCATTGATTCAGGTCATCAAAGAATAGGCCACCGACACCGCGCTGCTCATCACGATGTTTTAGATAGAAATAATCATCACACCATTTTTTATGTTCTGGATAAACCTCTTCGCCAAATGGAGCACAGAGATCATGCGCTGTCTGGTGCCATGACAGCACATCTTCATCATTTGGATAGAAAGGGGTGAGGTCAAAACCGCCACCAAACCACCAGATTGGATCCTGACCTTCTTTTTCCGCCACAAATAAACGTACATTGGCATGTGAGGTCGGGACATTCGGATTTTTAGGATGGATGACTAAAGATACACCCATGGCTTGGGCTTTAGCTCCGGCTATATTCGGATGGCGTTCAGTGGCAGAAGCGGGCAGTTTGGAAATATTGATGTGAGAGAACATCACACCGCCTTTTTCAATCACCGTACCATTTTGCAGCACGCGTGAGCGGCCACCGCCACCTTCAGGACGTTGCCAGTCATCAATCACAAATTCAGCCGTGCCGCCACCGGCACGTTCCTGCTGTTCCAGCGCGGCACAAATCCGGGCTTGCAGGTCGAGGAGAAAATCGCGAACGCGTTGAATATCTGCAGAGGTAGGATGCTGCATCAGAACCCTCATAGGGAAATAAAAAGACTGCTTACATCAAAGCATAAAATGGCCTAAAAATTAAGGTGTTTTTCTGGAGGCTCACCATCTGTAACAACATTCAACCTAATGTTTTAGAAGGATGTGTAGTACATTAAATCCGACCAGACTACTAGGTTGAATTCTTTTTTTGAGCTCCGCACAATAACCTCAACAGCGCTTATGCAGCGCATTAACCTGACTGATAAGGTGGTAGGCATTCATGACTGTGCAGGCAAATTCTCTCATTCAAAAATATAATGTCCCCGGTCCTCGCTACACCAGTTATCCAACCGTACCTTATTGGGAAGAGTCAGGATTTTCACTAGAGCTTTGGAAGCAGACACTAAAACGTTCTTTTCAGGAGTCGAATGCGACTGAAGGCATCAGCCTGTATATTCATCTGCCATTTTGTGAAAGTTTATGTACCTTTTGTGGCTGTCATAAACGGGTGACCAAACGTCATGAAGTCGAGCAGCCTTATATACAAGCTGTGCTGAAAGAATGGGAGCTGTATTGTGAGTTATTAGAAGAAAAACCCATCATCAAAGAAATTCATCTTGGTGGTGGGACACCGACGTTCTTTTCCATTGAACATTTAACCCAGCTGATTCAAGGTATTTTGTCCAAAGCCAAGATTGCAGCAGAGCATGAATTCAGCTTCGAAGGTCATCCAAACAATACCACGCGTGAGCATTTGCAAGGCTTGCATGACCTGGGTTTTCGTCGGGTCAGTTATGGCGTGCAGGATTATAATGAAACTGTACAAAAAGCCATTCACCGGATTCAGCCTTATGAAAATGTTAAACAGGTGACTGAATGGGCACGTGAAATTGGTTATGAATCGATTTCGCATGATCTGGTTTTTGGTCTGCCATTTCAAAGCCTGGAGGATGTCTTAAATACCATCGATCAGACCAATTCACTGTTACCAGACCGTCTGGCCTTATATAGCTATGCACATGTGCCTTGGATTAAAGGGAATGGCCAGCGCGGTTTTAAAGATGCTGATGTACCGAAAGATGAGATCAAGCGTCAATGTTATGAAGAAGGTAAGAAGAAACTCTTAGCGCATGGTTATCATGAAATTGGTATGGATCATTTTGCGCTAGAAAAAGACAGCATGTACCAGTCCTTTCAGTCTGGAACTTTGCACCGCAATTTTATGGGTTATACCGCGTCTAAAACTCAGGTGATGATCGGACTCGGAATTTCTTCGATTAGTGATAGCTGGTATAGCTTTGCGCAGAATGTGAAAACCATTGAAGAATATTATGAACTGCTAGAGCAAAACCAGATTCCGGTCTTTAAAGGGCATATCCTGACTCAGGAAGATCTGATTACCCGTAAACATATCCTGAATCTGATGTGTAGCTTTACTACCTCTTGGGCAAAACCTGACATGCAGTTTGCTGAAATTGATGAAGTTCTGGAGCAGCTTGAGGAAATGCAGCAGGATCAGCTGATCAAAATTGAAGACTCTTCAGTCACGATTTTGGAGAAAGGGAAACCATTTGTACGCAATATTTGTATGGCTTTTGATTTACGTTTAAAGCGTCGCATGCCAGAGAACCGGATTTTCTCGATGACGATTTAAGAATCCCTCTTAGGATCTTATAAATCCCTCCAAACCTCCCTTTAAAAAAGGGAGGCTTCCCTATACTTATATAAAAGGAAATTTCCCCTCTTTGAAAAAGAGGGGGCAGGGGGAGATTCTTTTAAAAATCTTCCTTCTGATACATATGCGCCATACGCTCATGCTTGGTTTTGAGGTATTGCTCATTGAATGGATTCAGACCCACAGTGAGTGGTACACGGTCCACTACATTAATGCCTTGCTCTTTCAGTGCATCAATTTTTAAAGGGTTGTTGGTAATCAGGCGGACGGCTTTTACACCTAAGTGATCTAGCATGATGCTGCACATATCATATTGACGTGCATCTGCAGGTAAATTCAGCATCAGATTGGCATCGACCGTATCATGGCCCTGGTCTTGCAAGGCATATGCACGGATTTTATTGGTCAGGCCAATTCCGCGTCCTTCCTGACGTAAATAAAGAATGACACCGCGACCCACTTCATTAATCAGTTTTTGTGTTGCCTGGAGTTGAGGGCCACAGTCGCATTTTAATGAAGCAAAGGCATCACCGGTTAAACATTCAGAATGTACACGGACCAGCACAGGTTCATCACTTGGTTCTTCGAGGCCTTTGGAAAGCGCGACATGTTCTTCGCCAGTCTTAGGGTCTTGAAAAACAGTAATTTTAAATTCACCATGAGCGGTCGGTAATCTTGAAGTTGCGACAAATTCGATAGGCACAGCTGAACCCGTAAAATCCTAATAAAGTAGCTAAAGTATAGCGTAATGCTTAAACATTAGTAGAATTGCTCAGCTGAATTTATGAAGAACATTTTCTTTTTTGTAGAAAGCGAACGATAATAGTTGATAAATAGTAAGATTATTCAGGATAATCGTAGCCTGCAAATTTTTTACCCCGACGAGATCGCTGTTTAATATTGCATCGCTAGAAGCGTAGCTGAATTGAAGCTGCTACAATTCAACTATATGATCGGTTATTCCCCATTGACCTAGCTTAAGATTTTGCCAGGCTTTAGAAGGCTTTGCCATATATGCTGTATACAGAAATACCAACTCAACGCCCTGTAACACCGTTGCTTGATGCGATCGATCATCCTGAGCAACTGCGTGCACTCGAGCAAAGCCAGCTCACACAAGTGGCGGATGAGTTACGTCAATTCATTTTGTATGCTGCGGGTCAGAGTGGTGGACACTTTGGGGCCAATCTGGGTGTGATTGAGCTTACTGTCGCTTTACATTACTGCTTTAATACGCCACATGATCGCCTGATCTGGGATGTGGGTCATCAGGCTTATCCGCATAAGGCGTTGACCGGACGTCGTGAGCAGCTCACTACAATCCGTGCAAAAGATGGTCTGGCCGCATTTCCGGCGCGTGAAGAATCCGAATTTGATACTTTTGGGGTAGGGCATTCATCTACCGCAATTTCTGCTGGCCTCGGCATGGCTCTGGCACGCCGTTATCAGAACAATCCGTGCGAAGTTGTATCAATCATTGGTGATGGTGCCATGACAGCAGGTATGGCCTTTGAAGCTATGAACGATGCTGTGGCACATCAGGCTGACTTGATGGTGGTCCTGAACGACAATGATATGTCGATTTCATGTAGTACTGGTGGTTTTGCCAAGCATCTCGCTGCAATCTGGGAGCGTGGCGAATTCGTCAATGTGACTGAAGATGGTGAGGCTTATGTACAGCCGCATCCGGAATGGCTATATAACTCGCGTTTACATCAGGCTGCAACTGATGCTGCTGATAACCTGTTTAAAGCCATCGGTTTTGATTATTTTGGTCCTTATGATGGCCATGATGTTAAACAGCTGGTACATGTCTTTAAAGCCTTGAAAAAACGTAAAGGTCCGCGTCTAATCCATATCTATACCAAAAAAGGTAAGGGCTTTGCGCCAGCAGAATGTGACCAGATTAAATACCACGCCATTAGTAAACTCAATGCAGTTGCAGTCCCTAATCCAGCACCGAAATATTCGGATGTATTTGGACAATGGTTATGTGATGAAGCAGCACAGGATAAACGCCTATTGGCGATTACTCCGGCAATGTGTGAAGGTTCAGGCATGGTGCAGTTTGCCAAAGAATATCCTGAACGTTTCTTTGATGTGGCCATTGCAGAACAACATGCAGTAACGCTTGCCGCTGGCATGGCTTGTGAAGGTCTTAAACCGGTCGTCGCTATCTATTCAACTTTCCTGCAACGGGGTTATGATCAGTTGGTGCATGACGTGGCGTTGCAAAATCTGGATGTAACGTTTGGGATCGACCGTGCCGGTCTGGTTGGTGAAGATGGTCCAACGCATGCCGGTGCCTATGACTATGCCTATATGCGTACCATTCCGAATCTGGTGATCATGGCACCAAAAGATGAGAATGAATGCCGTCAGATGTTGCATACGGCTTATCTGTATCATGGTCCGGCAGCAGTGCGTTATCCGCGCGGGAATGGACTGGGTGTGGAAATCCAGAAAACCATGACCGAGATGCAGATCGGTCAGGCAGAATTGTTGCTCAGTCTGAACGAACAATATGATGAATATGTTTCGATTCTAGCATTCGGTAGTCGAGTTCAAGCTGCAGTTGAAGCTGCTCAAGTATTTGCCAGCAAGCATGATGTGGGTGTACGCGTGGTAAATATGCGTTTCATCAAACCACTGGATACCAAAATGTTAAACCAACTGGCCCATTCAACCAGCCTGTTTGTTACTGTTGAAGAACATGCAGTCATGGGCGGCGCAGGAAGTGCAGTGAATGAGTATCTGGCTGAAGCTCAAATTGTTAAACCAATCCTGAATCTAGGTTTAGCGGATAGCTTTATGGCACAAGCAACACATAGTCAAATGTTGCAACAGGCAGGACTTGATAGCCAAGGCATTGAAAAATCAATCAATGAAGCCTGGTCAAAGCGTCCTGTTATAAACGCTTAAAAAGTTTCGACACATTTTTTCCCAAAAAGCCCGGATATTTGCTAAAATATGCGGGCTTTTATGCATTATTCTTTATCAGTATCTTCAAATTTGTAGTGGGTGTTCAATGGAACCTATGGTGGTGATGGCTGCGCGTGCGGCTCAATTAGTTGGTCAAGAGCTTTTAAAAGCGCATCAAAATCGTCATAAACTCGATCTGCAAGTCGAAGAAAAAGGCATTGATGGTCCGGTAACGCGTGTAGATCGTTATCTGGAACAGTTGACCATCGATACTCTACGTAAAAGCTATAAAAATCACAGTTTCCTTGGTGAAGAATTTGGTCTGCAAGAAGGTAAAGGTCACGACGCTGATTGGTGTTGGGTGATCGATCCACTTGATGGCACACTAAACTTTATCAACGGTTTTCCGCATTTCTGTATCTCTATCGCAGTTCAGCACAAAGGTGTAACTCAACACGGTGTTATTTATGACCCGGTGAAAGATGAGCTATTCTCTGCGAGCCGTGGTCGTGGTGCGATGCTGAACCAGCGCCGTATCCGTGTAAATGTTAAAGACAGTCTGAACAATACTTTCCTGGCAGTAGGTCATGCTTACCGTACTAAACGTAATGGTGAAGTAGTCTCTTATGCCAAGAATCATTTTGATGCATTGCTCAATGTGACTGAAGCAGGTGCACAATTCCGTCGTGGTGGTTCAGCTGCCTTGGATCTGGCTTATGTCGCTGCTGGTCGTCTTGATGGTTACTTCGAGCTTGGCTTGAAACCTTGGGATATTGCAGCAGGCGAGTTAATCGTGAAAGAAGCGGGCGGTACTGTGGTTGATGCGCGTGGTGGTAGCGATTCTATGGAAAATGGTCAAGTTTTGGCTTGTTCAATGAAAATGCTGAAACCTCTTATGCAAGCAGTTGTTCCTGCTTGGGGTGAGGCAGCGAAATAATCGGGTTTAATGCCGTAAATCGAATATTAAAAAGGTATCTCTCGGGATGCCTTTTTTATTTTTTGAAAATAATTACGGGATAAATATCTTCATATTTAGATGATTCACAGCCTTGATAAAAAGAAAATTGACCAGCTGGAGAATTAATTACATTTCTTTTCTTGTTTAAGTCTTAGAAATTGATGAAGAAATTAGCAGTTAAACAAAATAATCTGAAAAGCGGATGACTTTATGAATAATCCTGCTATAATCTGCGCACGCACTTAATTTCTGTTCGTCACCTGAACATTTCTCTTCTTATCATTGTGTATGCGCGTGCGGTCCAAAGAGAGGACGATATCTCGCGCCCCAATCGCTAAAGCGATTCCTTCAGGTTATGCCGTAATCATGCGTGCGTTATATCACATCGTCGTTACTCGGATCGCCGCTGAATCATCTCTTTTCAGCGTTTAATTGCTGTACCGCTTTTTGTCGATGTCCATTTGACTTTATTTTTAATGGAGCACCCAATTTCCGGGTGGAATACTCTATGAGCAAAACTTTTGCTGAATTTTCTTTGCATGAATCGTTACAACAAGCCCTTCAAGGCTTAGGTTTTACTACTCCGACTCCTGTACAAGAACAATCTATCCCTGCTGCACTAGAAGGTAAAGACCTTTTAGTATCTAGTCAGACAGGTTCGGGTAAAACCGCTGCGTTCCTTCTCCCAACTTTGAACGCGCTTGCTAACCAAGATACTTTCGTACCATTTAAAGAACGTATGAAAGCGGTGACTCAACCGACTATTCTGGTGATTTCACCAACTCGTGAATTGGCACAGCAAGTATGTCAAGACGCGATCGCATTTGTACGTCATATGAAAGGTGTTCGTATTGCTGCAATTATGGGTGGTATGCCTTTTGGTAAACAAATCCAGCAGTTAAAAGGTGCACAGGTTGTTGTAGCAACTCCAGGCCGTTTACTTGATCTTGTTAACCGTCGTCAAATCAAACTTGACAAAGTTGACTCGCTGATCGTCGACGAAGCTGACCGTATGCTGGATCTTGGCTTCTCTGAAGACCTAGAAGCAATCGGTGACTTGGCTGCAAACCGTAAACAAACACTGATGTTCTCTGCAACTTTCGCTCCACGTATCATTACGCTTGCTGAGCGCATGATGAATGAGCCAGAGCGTATTGCAATTGAAACTGGTCACTCTACCAATACTGACATTACCCAGACTTTACACTGGACTGATGGCTTTGAGCACAAGAAAAAACTTCTTACTCACTGGTTAAACGAAGAAGACGTTGATCAGGCAGTGGTCTTTGCTTCTACTCAAGAAGATACAGATATGCTGGCTGAAGAACTTGCTGAAGCAGGTTTGTCCGTTGTTGCTCTACATGGTGCGATGCCACAAACCGTTCGTAACCGTCGTCTGCGCAGCATCCGTGAAGGTCGTGCAAAAATCCTGGTTGCAACTGACGTTGCAGCACGTGGTCTTGACGTACCGACAATCTCTCACGTGATCAACTTTGGTCTTCCTATGAAGAACGAAGACTATGTACACCGTATCGGTCGTACAGGTCGTGCGGGCCGTACTGGTAAAGCAATTACTTTAGCGACTTATCGTGAACGCGGTAAAATCCGTGCACTAGAAGACTTCCTTGAAGCTCGTCTAAACGTATCTGAAATTGAAGGTCTTGAGCCATCTCCACCTCCTGCACGCGGTAGCCGTGATGGCGCTGGTCGTGGTCGTGGCGGTCGTCGTGATGGTGGTCGTGGCTTCGGTGGTGGTCGTCGTTTCGAAGGCGAGAGCAATTTCAAACGTCGTGAAGGTGGTGATGACCGTCCACGTCGTAGCTTCGATGACAAACCTCGTGGCGAACGTCCTGCGTTCGGTGGCGAAGATCGTCCACGTCGTGACTTCAACAGCGATCGTCCACGTCGTGAAGGCGGTTTCGGTGATCGTCCACGTCGTGACTTCAATGAAGACCGTCCACGTCGCGAGTTTAACAATGATCGCCCACGTCGTGACTTCGGTGACCGTCCTCGTTTCGAAGGTAATGATGACAACCGCGGTAACCGTGTAGATTACAAACCACGTCGTGAAGGTTCTTTCGGTGACCGTCCTAAACGTGATTTTGGTGATCGTCCTGCTCCACGTCGTGAAGGTGGTTTCGGTGACCGTCCTAAACGTGATTTCGGTGATCGTCCAGCACGTCGCGAAGGTGGTTTTGGTGATCGTCCAGCGCGTTCATTCGGTGATGACCGTCCAAAACGTGACTTCGGTGACCGTCCAGCGCGTCGCAACTTTGATGACAAGCCACGTGGCGAGCGTTCATTCGGTGAAGATCGTCCACGTCGTAAATTCAATGACTAATTGAATAACGTCTGAAATAAAAAAACCAGCCTGAGTGCTGGTTTTTTTATGCATTGATTTTTTGTTTTTTCAGCATAAAATGCCTAATTCATCAACTTTTTCTGGGTTTATGATGATCCGTAATCTGAAAGCGTCTTTTTATAGTCTTTCATATTATTGAGGGGTACATGTCCTACATTGCGGTAACTTTGCTTTCGTGCAATCTGATTTATTATGTATATCGTTTTTTAAATGGATCATAGTCTGTTAAAATCGCGTCGAAATAAAATTTTTGATTACTAGAAATATATGGCCAGGCATGGAGCATTATGTTTTCCATGAACTTGACCCTTCATTTTCAAATGCTAACATGTTGAACTTCGTTCTTTTGTCATATGCATGCTGAAAAAATGCAGGAATAAACTCAGCTATGAAAAATCAAACAGCGCAGGATCCTCAGTCTTTGATTGAAGTCAAGAATTTGAGTTTCAAGCGGGGTGAGCGTGTAATTTATGACGATGTCAGTTTAAACATTCGTCGCGGACAGATTACTGCCATTATGGGACCTTCCGGAACTGGTAAAACTACTTTGTTGAGATTGATCGGTGGGCAACTGACGCCTGAACAGGGTCAGGTTTTACTGGACGGTAAAGATATTGCCAAGATGTCCCGTTCCGAGCTTTTTTCTGCACGTGCACGTATGGGGATGCTGTTCCAAAGTGGCGCTCTGTTTACTGACATGAGCGTCTATGAAAATGTTGCCTTTCCGATTCGTGCGCATACCAAATTGCCTGAACATCTGATTGCTGAAATCGTGGCTTTGAAACTCGAGTCAGTAGGACTACGTGGGGCAGAGCAAATGATGCCTTCAGAGTTGTCTGGCGGGATGAATCGCCGGGTGGCTTTGGCTCGCGCGATTGCACTGGACCCGGAGCTGATCATGTACGATGAACCTTTTGCCGGGCAGGATCCGATTGTGATGGGAGTTTTGACCCGGCTGATTCGCTCTCTACGCGAAGCACTAGATTTAACTACGATTATTGTTTCGCATGATGTAGCAGAGACTTTATCGATTGCCGATTACATTTATGTAGTCGCAGAAGGCAAAATCCAGGGTGAGGGCACAGCAGAAGAATTGAAAAATCATCCTTCAGCCTTTGTGCAGCAGTTCCTGACTGGTTCGGTTGAAGGCCCGGTAGATTATCAGTTTAGTCATCAGGCTTATTTAAGTGGTGAGGTACGTTCATGAATGCCATTGCTGCCTTAGGTAGACGCGTTATTGAACGTGTTCAGGGGATTGGTGTTGCAACACTGATGCTGTTGCAGATTCTCTTTTCCATGCCGACCTGGCTTGGAGTAAAGCTGTTTGTTTATCAGATGTATCGGGTCGGGGTGCTGTCCCTCTTGATCATTGCGGTATCTGG
Source organism: Acinetobacter sp. NIOH-H-8 (assembly GCF_046635365.1). NCBI lineage: Bacteria > Pseudomonadati > Pseudomonadota > Gammaproteobacteria > Moraxellales > Moraxellaceae > Acinetobacter > Acinetobacter sp. NIOH-H-8. Next base: position 8,542 of record NZ_JBHDVN010000024.1, on the reverse strand, counting down.
CCTGTTTATTGGTTCGGTACTCGGTTTGCAGATGTATACCATCCTGTCGACATTCGGTAGTGAAGCGATGCTTGGTACTGCAGTAGCTTTAACCTTGTTACGTGAATTGGCACCTGTGGTTGCTGCCTTACTATTTGCGGGTCGTGCCGGTTCTGCCTTAACTGCCGAAATTGGTCTGATGAAAGCGACCGAGCAATTGTCCAGTATGGAAATGATCGGGGTAGATCCCTTAAAACGGGTGATTTCGCCACGCCTTTGGGCCGGTATTTTTAGCTTGCCAATGCTCTCTGTAATCTTTGCTGCGGTCGGGATTATGGGCGGAAAAATGGTAGGCGTTGATTTTCTGGGTGCAGATGAAGGCGCATATTGGAGTGGCATGGAAAGTACCGTGCGATTCTATAAAGATGTCCTGAATGGCACCATTATCAAGAGTTTTGTTTTCGCATTAATTTGTACCTGGATCGCGGTTTATCAGGGTTATGCCTGTGAACCAACATCAGAAGGTATCGCAACTTCTACAACACGTACGGTCGTCTATTCTTCGCTGTGCGTATTAGGTTTTGATTTCGTGTTGACTGCGGTCATGTTCGGAGGTATTTAATGAAATCACGTACTAGTGAGCTGGCCGTTGGTGTTTTTGTCATTCTTTTCGGTATCGCCCTGTTTTTTTTGGCGATGCGTGTCAGCGGTTTGGTAGGCACCAATATTTCTGATAGCTATCAGATGACAGCGACTTTTGAAAATGTAAATGGCATCAAGCCACGCGCTAAAGTTGCTTTAAGTGGGGTGAAAGTCGGTCAGGTTGATAAAATTACGCTGGATCCGGTGACCCGTTTAGCCACTGTCCATATGACGCTGGATGGCTCTCTGACTTCTTTTAATGCCGAGCAGCTCAAGCAGGTTCAGCAGGAAGCATTGGAAGAGTTACGTTATAGTTCAGACTATACCGCAGCCGATCCTGCGCAACAAAAAACAATGGAAAAACAACTATTAGATAACATGAAATCCATCACCAATATTGATGAAGATGCTTATATTATGGTAGCAACAAATGGTTTATTGGGTGAAAAGTATCTGAAAATTATTCCAGGTGGCGGTCTGACTTACTTGAAACGTGGTGAGCAGATTGCGAACACTCAAGGCACCATGGAAATTGAAGATTTAGTGACGAAATTTATTACCGGTGGTGCCGGAAAATCGTCAGATAGTCAGGAAAGTGCCTCAGAAGAAGCTGCATTTTCAGAAACAACAGATGCAGAACCTGCATTTGTTGAATAACAGATTGAGGAGATTTGAGTGAAGACTTTAGTAAAACAAACGCTTGCTGCAAGCATTCTTTCAACAATGGTTGCTGGTACAGTGTTTGCTGCACCGTCTGAAGCCCCGCCTGCTTTTATTAAAAGAGTTGCAGACAATTTGATTGATCGTCTTAAAACCGATCATGCCAAATTGCAGAACAATCCTGCGCTTGTGAAAACGATTGTTCGTCAGAACCTTGACCCATATATCGATTCCCAATCGTTTACCCGGATTGTGATGGGGACTTATGCGACCAATCAGTATAGTACTGCGGCGCAGCGTGCACAGTTTGAAAAGAACTTCCGTGAAACCCTGATTGAAAATTATGGTACGGCTTTCTCTAAGTTCAGTAACCAGACTTACAGCGTTCGTCCTTATAAGGCAACTAACAGCAAAAATCCTGTAGTGACCATCGACTTTAATAACAAAGGCGAGAAAATTCCGGTTGCCTTCCAGCTGGTTGATAAAGGTTCACAATGGAAAATCCGTAACATCAATGTTTCTGGTATTGACTTGGGTCTGCAGTTCCGTAACCAGTTTGCGGCTACAGTAAAACGTAATGGTGGTAACTTGGATAAAGCCATTGCCAACTTTAAGCCAGATGCTGAAGCGGCGATTGACAAGAAAAAATAAGATAGGTGAGCTGTGATTCAATTCAATAATCAGGAACTGCAGGTTTCAGGCAAGATTGACGCTGACAATGCGCAGAACTATTACCTAGATGGTCTGCGCTTCATTCAGTCACAGGACAAGTTTCCTGTGGTAGTTAATCTGGCTGGACTTGAGCAGGGTAGTACTTTGGCTTTGGCAGTTCTGGTGCGCTGGTTGCGCCAGACCCCGCAAGCACGAGGACTACAGTTTAAAGCGGTTCCTGAAAAAATGATGAAGATCATTCAGGCCTGTCATTTGCAGGATGATTTACAGATCATTCAGTAAATAAAAAAGCACCGAAAGGTGCTTTTTTATTGCCGGTATATTTTAAAAAAGTTCCTCCCTTTCTCAAAGGGAGCTTAGGAGGGGTTAGTTAATTAACCTCTCCCTAAAGGAGAGGGAACTTGTATTTTAAAAAAGTGGAGAAATGGGCCTGGACTCGAACTTTAAGCAAATATTGGAAGTCTTTTCTCTCTGAGCGAGATTTAAAGCACTGCCTTAAATCTAAGCACAAGAGAGTTAATTCTCACCTCACCCTTGAGCAGCAGTGCTGCACATCACCTGAAAAGAGAGGGAAATTCCTCCCTTAGGAGAAATTAGGAGGGATTCTAAATCCACTTCTTCCATCTAAAGTAAATAAGAGGCCCAATCAAAAAGCCCATAATAATAATGCTCACCATCACAAAGCTCATCGAACCTTGAGCGAAGGGCAAGACATCAGTATTCATCCCGTAAATACTGGCAATCAGCATGGGTGGCGCAAGCATACTCGGTAAAATCGAGAAGCGACGGATCGTATCATTCTGTTCAGTGTTAATGAATCCGGACGTGGTATCCAGCAAGAAGCGGACTTTCTGGAACAGGAAGGCATCATGCTCGACCAGTGAGCGGACGTCTTCACTGAGTTCTCGAATATCCGCATCATAAATATGACTGCCTAAGGCTCGTGGACGTGACAGGAAGGTAAGTACCCGTCGTAAATCGATCAGACACAGCTGAGCTTTTCCGAGCATATCTTCCAGTTGAGCCAGACGGGTAATCATGTCGTCCAGATCCAGGATCTGTTCACGATGCCGGTTATTCAGCACTTCGGTTGAGTATTTTTCCAGATCCTTATGTACGTCTTCCAGAATATCGGCCAACTCATCCAGTTTGGCCTCGAGCAAACCCAGCAAAATCCAGGTTGGATCTTTATAGTCAATATCATAATCATTGCGACGCGCACGGGCACGAAAGGCCCGGAAAGCTACCAGTTTTTCACCGCGTAGGGTAAAGAGCCGGTCTTTATGCAAAATGAAAGCGACTGTCTGAACCGTTGCGAGGATGCTGGCATCATCCTCATGTTCACTTTCGACCTGATAATTTTTATTTTTCGTTAAGAAATAGGTACTGATGTGCAAAATACCGTCATCATCACGGTAAAATCGGGCACTCGAAGAAATATCTTCCAGAGATTTTAAGGTGGGTAGGTTTTGCTCATAGGCATCCAGAATCCATTGCTGTTCTTCTTGTGAAGGCGCAATTAAATCTATCCAAACCAGTTCCGGATGCAGGTCGAAATCACCATTGATGGTGGCATCTTCTAGGCTACCGCGCTCTGTGGCGTAAAAGGCTTCAAGCATGCTGTCTTTTCTCCCTTGCGCAGTATGTTAATCTAAATGCGTGTATTTTAGACAAGGAATTGAATAAAAACACTGATTGTGCAGTTATTTTTGAAAAAAAACTCTCAGGCGCTGCCTGCGTACTATATACCGGCAATGCAATGGTGAAAATGATGAATTCTATCGCAATTTTCTGTGGCTCAGCGCTAGGTTCTGAACCTGGTTATAAACAAATTGCCGAAAAGGTAGGTCAAACCCTGGCAAAAAGACAGCAAACACTGATTTATGGTGGTGGTCGTTCCGGATTGATGGGCATTGTAGCGGATAGTGCCTTAGCTGCAGGGGGCGAGGTCATTGGTGTCATTCCAAGACCCCTAGTGAATCGCGAACTGGCACATCCGCATATTACCAAGCTGTATGTGGTCGATAATATGCATGAGCGTAAGACCAAAATGTCAGAACTCTCCGATGGTTTTATTGCCATTCCGGGTGGGGCTGGAACGCTCGAGGAAATTTTTGAGCAATGGACTTGGGCACAGCTCGGGATTCATAAAAAACCTTGTGCTTTTCTCAATGTCGATGGCTTTTATGATGATTTGCTGAAATTTATTCAGATGACTACAGACAAAGGTTTTACCAAGCCACGTTTTACTGAATCCCTGATCGTAAGTGATGACTTCGAAGAAATTTTGCAGAAATTTCAAGACTACCAGCCGCCTGAAGCAAAATGGGGTATGGTTGATCAGGAAGATCTCGTAAAATAAGTATTTCCTATTTGATCGTTCCGAATTCATGAAAATTATTACTGTCGCAGCTGCCATTATTTTGAATTCAGATCAGCAGCTGCTGGTGGTTCGTAAGAAAAATACTGACTGTTTTATGCAAGTGGGTGGTAAGCTGGAACCGGATGAAACACCTGAATGCACCATGCTACGTGAAATTCAGGAAGAAATTGGCTGTCAGGCTGAGATCCAGCAATTTATCGGGTGTTTTAAAACACAAACTGCCAACGAACCGGATCATCAACTGGTCAGTTATGTTTATCTGGTGCAATTAGATGGCGAACCACATATTGAAGCTGAGATTGCCGAGATGAAATGGGTGGACCTGAATCAGGAAGATGTGAAACTTGCACCACTGACCAAAGAAATTGTCATGCCTTGGGTTAAAAAGAACTTACTGGCACCAGCCTAATTTAAAGTTTAGCTCCTGCTAGACAGGCGGCATAAATCTGCTGACAGCCCAGTTTTTCCAGTTGCTGGCTTAAAGCTCGAATTGAGCTACCCGTCGTGACCACATCATCAATAATTAAAACCTTACGATAACGAAATTTTGAAGAGGTAGTGACTCTGAACTGGGCTTCAATATCTTCGATACGTTCCAGACGGCTTAAGCCTTTTTGTGAATGTTGATTGAGTCGTTCAATGGGCTGCCAGATGGGAACTTGTAAGTGTTTGGCAACATGCTTGGCCAGTAATAGGGATTGATTATAGCCACGTTCGACCAGCCGTTCGGTTGAAATCGGCATAGGCACCACTGCGCTGACTTTAGGAAATTTTAAGGTCAGTAATGCACCTGCCAATAATGGTTCCAGATGCAGCTTTTGCTCATATTTAAATAATTGAATCAGGCGATCCATTGGGTAGGCGTAGTCACACGCCACTTGAAACTGCATTTCCTGATGCTGAATAGTCTGATGTGCCCAAGGTAATTGCTGCCAACAATCCTGACAGACAGAATGCAGGTTTTGATAATCTGTCTGGCATAGCTGACAAGGCTGTAAACGATTCAGCCAGTGTTTTCCCTGTTGGAGCAGCTTAAACATAGGCATAGCGTGGAGCCTCGGGTAGCCAGCGTTTTAATAATGCATCTGCCTGTTTCGGATAATCTTTTAACATCTGCTGGGCGACATAATGCGCCTGATTCAGCAAGTGATCATCACGTTCCAGTTTGGCTACACGGAAACCCATATCACCGGTCTGTTTGGTTCCTAACAATTCGCCGGGACCACGTAATTCCAGGTCTTTCTCGGCAATGATAAAACCATCATTGGTTTCGCGCATGATGCGCAGACGTTCCTGACCATTTTGTGACAATGGATTTTTATAAAGCAGGGCACAGAAGCTGGCTTTAGCACCACGACCCACCCGGCCACGCAGCTGATGTAGTTGTGACAGGCCAAGCCGTTCGGCATTTTCAATCACCATAATCGAAGCATTCGGGACATCGACCCCAACTTCAATCACGGTGGTGGCAATGAGTAGCTGCAGTTTATTGTCTTTGAATTCCTGCATGACTGCCTGTTTTTCATCAGCTTTCATCTTGCCATGTACCAGACCGATATTCAGTTCAGGAAAGCGTTCCTTGATCTCGGTAAAGGTTGCTTCTGCAGCTTGGGCATCCAGAGTTTCCGACTGTTCCACCAAAGTACAGACCCAATAAGCCTGTTTACCCTCAGCACAATTCGTGGCAATACGTTGCAGAACCTCTTCGCGACGATCCAGCGGAATGGTCACAGTCTGGATCGGAGTACGACCCGGTGGCAATTCATCAATAATCGAAGTATCCAGATCGCCATAGGCTGACATGGCAAGCGTGCGTGGAATCGGGGTTGCGGTCATCACCAATTGATGCGGCGACATGCCATCCAAGCCTTTATTTCTCAAGGCTAGGCGTTGATCGACCCCAAAACGATGCTGCTCATCAATAATCACTAAGCCCAGTTTGGCAAACTCGACATTTTCCTGAAACAGGGCATGTGTGCCCACCACCAGATGCGCGCTGCCATCACGGATTACTTGTTCTGCTGCTACACGCGCTTTACCTTTCTGTTTGCCGGAAAGCCAGGCAATATTTAAACCGAGTGGTTCGAACCAGCGCTTGAAGTTGAGGTAATGCTGTTCGGCCAGAATTTCAGTTGGCGCCATCAGCGCGACTTGCCATCCTTCTTCTAGGGCATGACAGGCTGCAACACCGGCAACCAAAGTTTTACCTGCGCCCACATCACCCTGCACCAGACGCAGCATCGGTTTATTCTGTTTCAGGTCTATAGCAATTTCCTTAGATACGCGTTTTTGCGCACCGGTCATTTCGAAAGGCAAACCGGCCAAAAGCTGTTTGGCATAGGTCTTACTTGGAGAAAATGAAGGGGCTTCAATCTGCTGAATAAAAGCACGCCGGGTCAGCAAACTGATTTGATGTGCCACCAGTTCCTCAAAAATCAGACGCTGCTGTGCCGGATGTGAGCCTTGAGTGAGCTGCAACATATTGGCGTCCAATGGCGGATGATGAATATATTCCAGTGCCTGCTTCAGGCCATAACCATTGCTAAATTTTTGTGGCAACAGTTCAGGCAAATCATCACTGTGCAGTTCTAGTGCCTGTTTAATATATTCCCGCAGCTTGGGCTGAGTCAGTCCTTCGGTTGCCGGATAGATCGAGGTGAGTTGGGTATGGGGTAGAGGTGTATATTCAGTAATGACTTGCAGCTCTGGATGATACATTTCCAGACCACGGGCGCCGACTCGCACTTCACCAAAGACTCTTAAACGGTTACCGAGCTTGCAGCGATCGGTAATGCCTTTATAAATATGATAAAAGCGCAAAGTGACTTTGCCAGAATCATCATCCAGTAACACTGCCATGGACTTACGTTTACCAGGTGGGAAGTCAATTCCTTTCACGACACCTTCCAGCAAATAGCTGCGTCCCACCGTTAATTGATTCATGGGAATGATCGTGCTACGGTCTTCATAGTCACGTGGTAGATGAAAAAGCAAATCATCAGTATTAAAGATATTTAGTTTTTCGAGTAAAGCAGCGGCGGCATTGCCAACGCCTTGTAACTGATGGACTGCAGCCATGTCCCCTCAACCAGGTCTGTGATTCGGTGTCGAATGCATATTTTATTTATTGGTTATGGTAAAACATCCGAGCGGGTAGCTAAACAATTATTTGAGCAAGGTCATCAAATTAGCACAATTAGCCAGAGTCCCAAAACAGATTCATTCGCAACTCATCTGATTCAGGATGTGCATACTCTAGATTTAAGTGCAGCCGCTTCGATTGATTGGGTCTATGTGTTACTCAGTCCCAAACAGAGTGGTGTCGAAGCCTATCAGCACATTTATCTGGATTCGGTTCAGCCAATCGTCACTGCCTTGAAATCCCATCCGGTAAAAAGAATTGTGGTGGTTTCATCAACCCGGGTTTATGGACAGAATGCAGGTGAAAGCGTGGATGATGAAACTGAAATTCATCCGAATGATGCTCAAGGTGAAATTCTGCATCACATGGAACAGGCGTATCTCGCGGCTTATCCTGATCAATGTACCATTATCCGCCCAAGTGGAATTTATGGGACTTCTGTGGCACGTATGCAGAAAATGGCAACCTCAATGATCAGTTATCCAAATCTGCACTGGTCGAATCGTATTCATATTGAAGACTTATCACGTTTTCTAGCTCATATGATTCACGTGGAACATCCTGATTCTTCATATATTTTGACTAATAATCAGCCACAACTTTTGCATGAAGTCTTGCAATGGTTTCAGCAGCAGATGGGTTTATTTATATTGAAAGTGGAAAGTGACAGGGTGACGGGTAAAAAGCTGTATGCCACAAGAATGGAAAAGATAGGCTTTGAGTTAGAGCATCAGGATTGTTTTCAGGATTATTTAGAGTTGATGAATAAGACTGATTTATAAATTTGGAAGTTCCTCCTCCCTCTGGGAGGAGGTTAGGAGGAGGGTTTTTTTAAAATCACCTCTCCCTTGCGCAGCAGTGCTGCTCATCTCCTAAAAGGAGAGGGAATATTTATCATTTTTATTAATTCTCAAGCAAAAAAAGAGAGGCCAAAACCTCACTGCTGTCCCATAGTTTGCTTTAAATAAAAAAACCTGAGTCCTAACAGTTAAAATATGAGTGCAAACAAACACTTTAACGACCAGGATTCAGGTTTTGTCACATCAGAATACCGTATTTCATGA
>NZ_JBHDVN010000023.1:0-47910 GCF_046635365.1 Acinetobacter sp. NIOH-H-8 | reverse complement strand
AAAAGATTTAGAATACTAAGTGAACGCTATCGAAATAGACGGAAAAGATTCGGTTTACGCATTAACTTAATCGCTGCACTGGTAAACCGGATGAACTTGCAATAACGACTTTCGCAAGAGATCTATTTAACTGATTTAGAAACAAATCGTTCAAAAGTAAGAAATGATAAGCAATTAATTGCTGCGGAAGATTGTTTAAAATTAATAAAAGTATTTAATAAAACAAATTTCCTGATTCAAATACTAATAAGAATTAATTTTAAAAAAGTATATGCTGAAAAAAGAGAATTAGAATTACAAGGGGTTAGTGAGCAGCTATACCGTGACTGCAACATTGAAAATATTTTAAAAGAAATTAAAGACTTAAATAGTGATTTTATAGACCTTTATTTAGATCATCAAAGTTTAAATAGTTTGCGTATTTTTCAGGGAATAACAGTTACTGCAATAACATTAATAGCGGCTTTTAAAGACAGAACCACAGAATTTTTAAAAAAAGAAGATAAAGAGCTTGTTGAACTAATAATTAAAGACTTACCAAGTACTAAAAGTTCATTTGAGAAATATGGTGACGAGTATATGTTTATTTGGCACGACTATTTTTATGAGAAAACTTTAATCTCATTACGCAGTTTTGTTAGTGGTGAAAAAATCAATGATGATATCGTCAATATTCAAAAAATAACAATGACAACTAGAGAAATTTATAATAATTTACCTGATGATTTAAAAGTGCAAAGAAGTTGAAGTAATCAATGCCCAAACAATCCCGATTCCTCTGTATTGGTGGGTTCCTCAATGGAACCCAAGTCAAAGACCAAGGCGACAGTTTTATCTGTGTCGAAAATGGTAAACAGGTGACTTACCATAAAAAGGAAATCTTCCATCAAGATGCTTGGGATCATGATTATTATGTTTGTGAAAGTACGACAGACCAGCAAGCACACAATTGGGTTTATGATATTCCATCGTATTAATTGAATCTATTTGGGACATAAATTAAACAATTACTAGAAACAATAACTTGCATAACATTTCTAAAATTGATTTTTCATACTGTTTTCCTAAAACTGTATGAAAATAAAGCCAATAGGGAATGTTATGAATTATGAAATCGATGCCTTTGGCACCTTGGTGATTGCGGTTTTTTTTCTGTTTATTGGGCGGTATCTTGTTAGTAAAATTGGCTTCTTTAGAAACTATAACTTACCTGAACCTGTAATCGGTGGTCTAATCGCAGCGATTACAGCTTTTATTCTCTATAAATTTTTTAATATCAGTGCCACATTTGACTCAGAAATTCAAACCATTCTGATGCTGATGTTCTTTACCTCTGTGGGTTTAAGTGCAGACTTTACCAAGCTCAAAGAAGGCGGGAAATCGCTTCTGATCTTTCTGGTCTGCGTCATTCTATTCGTAGTTGTACAAAATGCGGTTGGCATGAGCTTAGCCACAGCACTTGGGCTTGATCCATTGATTGGTTTGATTGTTGGTTCTGTTACTTTAACAGGGGGTCATGGTACTGCCGGTGCTTGGGGTGAAGTGCTTGAAACTCAATATGGAATCCAAGGGGCAATTGTTCTTGGTATGGCCAGTGCTACTTTTGGTTTGATTATTGGTGGGCTTGTGGGTGGTCCGGTTGCCAAATTCCTGATTAAACGCAATCAATTGGCAGAGACAGTAGCGCAAGAGACCAATGAACAACAACTCGATACTAGCATCAACACCGCACCCTTCGAATATCCAAAGAAAACCCGACTAATTACAGCCAGTAATGCGGTGTCAACTTTAGGGATGTTTGCGCTATGTATTTTTGTTGCGAATGAAATGACAGAAATCAGTCAGGGAAGATGGTTTGAACTGCCGACCTTTGTTTGGGCCTTGGGGACAGGGGTAATTGTACGTAACTTCCTGGAGCATGTGCTGAAAGTCGATATCTTCGACCGTGCCATTGATGTATTTGGCAACGCGTCATTGTCCCTGTATTTATCTATGGCCTTACTTTCACTGCAACTCTGGCTGCTGGCCGATTTGGCAGGCCCGCTCATTACCATTTTGTTTGCGCAGACAGCGGTACTGATTTTATTTACCGCAATTGTGACCTTTAGGATTATGGGAAAAAATTACGATGCAGCGGTATTGGTAGCAGGACATTGTGGTTTTGGTATGGGAGCAACACCGACTGCGATTGCAAATATTCAGGCGGTCACAAATAGTTATGGTCCATCACATAAAGCATTTTTAATCGTACCGCTGTGTGGTGCATTTTTTATTGATATTGTGAATGCTGTGGTGATTCAGAGTATCATTGCATTTTTCGGTTAAATTTTAATACGACTTTAAAATCATATAGACATTAAAAAGCCCCATGGTTAGGGGCTAGTCGTATGCACATCTGAGGCACATACTGTAAGAGGCTCATCTCATACTGAGTCTATTAAAGCACATTAACCTCTCAATAGCCATTTAAATCATCTTTAGGCAGATAACTGTTGCTCAATGACTGGCCATAAGTTTTGATGTGACTTCTTGAACATCAGCATATGGCCAATCCCTTTATGACCATATTCTTGGGGTTTTAGTTCAATCATTTCTGTGGCTGCTTTTGGATATAAGCGTAGCAAGTCTTTGACATTTGCTTGAGTGGCAATTTCATCATCTGAAGCCCAGATTGAGGTAATCGGGCAGGTGATCTGGGCATGATAGTCATGTGCTGGTGCGATCTTTTTACCAATCGCATTGATGACATAACCCGGTCTACTACAAAATTCTGCCCATTCACGTGCCACATCTTTTGGCAGGTTTTCACCCATTCCAATGGCTTGGGTTGGGCCATAGCCTTTGGTGATACGTGCCAATGGAAAAATGATATTGAACATCACTGGCGCTAGTAATTTAGTGCGACCCCTTAAACCTTTAACATGACCAGTCGATCCGGCAATGGCCACGACTTTTTCCACTTTGGCATAGTTTGGGACAATACCCAGAAGCTGTCCACCAGCACTATGACCGAGTAAGATGACCTTTGCTGCCTGAGTTTTAGCTAATAGCGCATCAATTGCAGCCGGAATGTCCAGTTGTCCCCATTGCACAATACTGGCTTTAGACTGCTTAACCGAACCTTTTAAAGATTCCCCAATACCTCGAAAATCAAATACCAGCACTGCATAACCCTGAGCTTGCAGCCAGCAGCTAAAACTATGATAAAACTGTTTGGTAATGCCAGTCGCAGGGCAGATTAATATAGGAGATTTCTTGCATTCAGCATCAGTAGCTGGATAAAAACGTGTACTTAATTGATAGCCATCCTGGCACTTTAGAGTCAATGTTTCGAATTCAGACATGGGCTACACTATATTTTTGAATCAGAATGAATGCTTAAATTTACCTGACTTCTTCAAAGAAACTTGTTAAAACAATGACTAAAAAGTCAGTACGATGATAAAAACGGAATGAAAATATGCAGGGAATCGAACTTGATCTGGCAGTAAAGATCGCGATTATTTTTAGTGGAATATTCTTATGGGTGGGGATGTTAACCGGAGTATGGAAGTATTGGCAAATCCGCCAGTCTGTCAATTCACGGGCGCATTATTATGTGGATATTGCGCATCGCAGCAGTCTGCTTTATGCCCCTGCGACATTGATTCTGGCGGTATTGGCTTATTATTCAGCACTATCTTCGCAGATTAATTTGATCTGTGTATTGATCAATATTCTCTTTTTCAGTTTCTCGATTGGCGCTTATATCTTGCATGGGTTTTTGAAAGACACCACTAATCAGTTTAAGCGACCGCATCAACTAGGTAAATTTCAGTTGCCGGGCGTGCTTATGACTTTGGCAATGTTAGGTTTAATTATTGCAGAATTAGGAGGAACAAGTGTGCTTCTTTATGGGGCGGCGGTCGGATTATTCTAATTTTTTAATAGTTGATTTTATTTTTTGAGCTTTAAGCTCAATTTATTTCTTTTTTGCCAGATGGATGACTGGCCAGATCATCCACTGGGGTATAAATTTATTAATAAATTATCGGTATTTCTGGTCAATCACAGCCCATAAGAAAAAGGCTGCCGACACAATCAAGGCATAACCGACGTACTCAAATTTTAAATTGCCTTGAATTAAACAATGCACAATCAAGGTCAGCATAAGCGCAACCGTGGTGCTCAAGAAAGTCACCAGATTGGTATTTGCCTTAAGAGCGTCAATGAAGACTTGCTTTTTGAAATGTACTGATAACATCTCCATCCCTCCCGTTTATTTGTATTATTGAAGAGTAAATCTTATTGATTTAGTCTGAATTGAATATACAGTTGTACTTCTTAATTTCAACCTTTGCAACTATTTAAGTGAACTTTAACAGTTAAAAAAGGCCTCCTTTAGTCGTATTACTGCACTAATCAATGATTGCCTCCGAATCATCATCTTAAACATTTCAGCGAGGGCAGTTCGACTGAAGTGTGCAAGCGATCATTCATTGCTACCATAGGGAAAAGCAAATTCTACGCCAAAGATTTGTAGAGATAATCCAGAGAATGTAAGTCTATGTAGGATGATGAAGGTGAGTTGGTTTCATCAGGAAACAATATGTTTTAAAAACAGTAAAATACAGAGTTGTGTTGATCTTCTGCTAAAGAATGAAAATGGAAGTAAGAAAGAAGATAATTAAAATAATTGATTAAAAGTCTATAAAGCTTTTTAAAATACAATTTAGCTGTGATCATGATTAGAGGATGTAAACAATAAATGTCGGTTTGGGTAAAACCTGACAGTTATTGATCACGCTAAAACCGGATTTTGGGTAAAAATACGATTTTTCTGACCTCTTAGAAAGATTAATTTCTGATGCGATCAATCACAGCGGCAATGACAAGAACAATAAGAGATGGAATCAGCCATGCCATATTTTGTTCAGAAAGCGGTAAGTTCTGTAGCAATTCAGGTAATTCAAGGCCAGCAACTTTAAGGCCATCAAAAACACCGAAAATAAATGCAACCAGTGTGGTCGGTGCAACAACTTGAGCAGGCTTTCTAAAGAAATGACCGCAGAAGCTTAGCAGGATCACTGCAATTGCAGGCGGATAAATCGCGCTCAATACAGGCACAGACACGGCAATCAATTTAGTCAAACCAAGATTTGAAATCACCAGCGAGAAGCCGACCAATACAAAGACAAAGGCTTTATAAGGCAATTTAGTAATAGACGAGAAATATTCAGCACATGCACAGGTTAAGCCAATCGCAGTCACCATGCAGGCAACAAAGATCATGGTAGCAAGGAAATAAGCACCCATATCACCAAAAGCATGTTGTACATAGGCATGCAGAATAATCGCACCATTGGCAGCATTAGGTGCAACATCGTGACTACCTAAGCCTAGTTTAAACAGGCTGAGATAAACTAGAGTTAGACCAATCCCTGAAATGATCGCTGCATTGACTGCATATTTGGTAATCAGCTTGCGATCCGTTACGCCACGAGAAGTAATCGCACGGACAATCACAATACCAAAGACCAATGCACCTAAGGTATCCATGGTCAGATAACCATTAACGATGCCTTCAGTGACTGGACTTGTAACATAGTTACCCACTGCAGCAGGTGGTTTGCCGGCAGGAATCAACACTGCAGCGCCGCCTAAAATGATCAATGCGATAATTTTTACTGGAGACAGGAAGTAACCAACCGTATCCAAAATCTTATTTGGATAAAGAGAAACCAGAGTCACTACAGCAAAATAGATCACACTATAGATCAGCAGGTTGCTAGGTGCATTGCCAAAGTATGAAGAGAAGCCGATTTCATAAGAAACGGTTGCGGTACGTGGTGTCGCGAATAAAGGTCCAACCGTCAGATAACACACAACAGTCAGTAAAAGACTGGCAGCTTTACCTAATGGAGAACTTAAGATCTGGATTGAACCTTCAACACGTGACAATGCCACGATGGTGATAACAGGTAGGCCAACTGCCGTAATCAGGAAACCTAGGGCAGCTAACCATACATGCTCACCGGCTTGTTGAGCCACAATCGGTGGAAAGATAATGTTGCCCGCACCAATAAACAGTGCAAAGGTCATAAAACCTAAGGCCACAATATCTCTTGTACGGAGACTTGTCATAGAGGGAGAACAGATAAATAAAAGAAAGCGATTTTAGTGTATATATGATGATTTTTGGAGTTTAATTTAATGCTGAAAGCCTTGATTTTACTGATCTTGACGATCGGATAATGTGAACTTTAAAAGCTTGGTAGAAATATATCTTTGATATTCAGTTGAAAAAATTATAATTTATTTTTAAATAAATAAATCATTTAGGCTCCATTTCATCATTTTAAGCTTATTGTTTGTATAAATAAGCAGCATTGAGATTCTCTAGAGCAAGTTTTAAGAATTGTCATGCAGAGCGAACAAATGCGCATCTTGGCTGAAAAAGGACTATAATTTCCCGATTCACCTTGAGGATAGATCCATGCGAGCTCCAGCGATTACTCTGAAAACCGAACAAGATATCGAAAAATTACGTATATCTGGGCGTTTGGCTGCACAGGTTTTGGAAATGATCGGGGAGCATGTCAAGCCGGGTGTCACAACTGAATATCTGGATGACATCTGTCATGATTTTATCGTCAATACACTAAAAGTGACGCCAGCTAATATTGGCTATTATGGTTATACCAAAACCACCTGTATTTCACCGAATGAAGTGGTTTGTCATGGTATTCCATCTCCGAATACGGTCTTGCAAGATGGCGATATTATTAATATTGACGTTGCGATCATTAAAGACGGTTATTTTGGCGATACCAGTCGAATGTATTATGTCGGTACACCAACTCCTGAAGCCAAACGTCTGGTCGAAACCACTTATGAAGCTATGGTTGCCGGGATTCATGCCGTTAAACCGGGCGCAACCCTAGGCGATATTGGTTATGCAATCCAGTCTGTTGCACAGCGTGAAGGCTACACCATTGTGCGTGAATATTGTGGTCATGGGATTGGTAAAATTTATCACGAACAGCCAAACATTCTGCATTACGGGCAACCAGGTCAGGGCATCAAACTGGTACCCGGCATGGTCTTTACCATTGAACCTATGGTCAACATGGGTAAAGCGCGTGTTAAAGAGCTGAAGGACGGCTGGACAGTGGTTACTGCGGATAAATCCTGGTCGGCTCAATGGGAACACATGGTAGTTGTGAATGACACAGGTTTTGAGCTGTTATCGCCGTGGCCAGAAGGTACAGGCGAGTATCCGAAAATTTAAATTATTTTTCATGTTATGCATTGAAATACAGTAGCTTACATAAATTACAGCTTGCTTGCTATTGGTGACGAAAGCCTACAAAACACTACATGAAGAAGTGGTTTAACCAGCCAAATTCTCTTAATCTATTTATAGTTAGTTGATGTTTGTTTTGTTAGATGTTTGATTGCTTTATATTAGATTTGGCTTAGTGGTAGTAGTTTCCTTTCGTTCACTTCATGCTGTAGTGAATCGTTTTTATTAGCTCATTTTTCCCCAAGAATGAGCTATTTTTTTGCCGGAAATATGTCTATTTATACAAGATGCAAATGCTCAACCAGATAATCAATAAATACTCTTACAGCTGGTAACAGACCACGACGGGAAGGATAAACCAGATGGAAAATTCCATGTGCCGTTTTCCAGTCTGAAAGTACCCGAACCAGTTCGCCCCGTTCTATATATTGCTGCACGACATTATCGGGCAGTAAGGTAATACCACAGCCTGAAGCTGCCAGCTGTGCCAGCATATTCAGGTCTGATCCCATTACAGTTGGGCTGATCCGGATTTTCTTCTGTTGCTGCTGCTCATTCTGCAACACCAGGAACTGTTCAGTATGTTCCTCAGCCATGCTTAAAATTTTATGTTCAGAGAGTTGTTCAGGCGTTTTCAGATCGCCAAATTCATTTAAATAGCCCTGACTGGCAAACAGATGCTGTTCAATTTTTTCAAACTGACGAATCACCAGATTCGGATCATCATCCAGGCTGGTCCGTACCCGTAGGGCCAGATCAAAGCCTTCATTAATAATGTCTACACGTCGATTGGTGATCATCATCTGGACTTTAATTTCAGGATATTTTTTCAGGAAATCCGGCAGGATTTTTGCCATTTCATTCTGGGCAATGGAGACGGGTAGGCTGACTTTGATGGTGCCACGCGGTTCAGTACTGAGATGATCTACCAGATCGTGTGCAGCCTGTGCTGCACTGAGCATCACTTGTGCATGTCGATAGATATTCATGCCAATATCGGTGACGGCAAAATGGCGAGAACTACGCTGAATCAGGCGGACGCCAAGGCGTTCTTCCAGATTATAAACGCGGCGGCTGAGCTTGGATTTGGGAATATCGGTAGCACGTTCAGCCGCACTAAAGCCGCCATGTTCCACGACCTGCGCAAAACAGTAAAAATCATCCAGATCAGTCAGCATCGTTTAATTCCATTCCTGCAACAATAGGCTGATTAAAAAATGATTGTTGCATACTGTCAACTATAGAATACGAATTTTGAATGATGATTAGATCTTAGACTCAAGTAATTTAAGTAAGGTTTTCATGCCTTCTGTGGCTGTCTGGGAAATCTTGTGAAACTGAACTGGTAAATGCTGTTGATCTGCTTTGGGATCAATATAATAAGCTGTGCAGTGAGCTGTAATCTCATGGATTAAGCCAGCAACAGGATATACTTGCAGACTAGTTCCAATAACCACGAAAATGTCAGCATCCTGTACACAATCTTGTGCTTCTTCATAAGCAGGTACGGCTTCGCCAAACCAGACCACATGTGGACGTAATGGATAGCCCTCCTTACAGAAGTGTTTAGTTAAATCTAATTCAGACCCTTCAATCGGATAAAACTCGGTGGTGTACTGGCAATTCGGGCCTGAGGTTTTGGCTAGGCGGATATTGCCATGCAGGTGAATAACCTTGGAACTTCCGGCACGTTCATGCAGATCATCAATATTTTGAGTAATCACATGGACATCAAAATCATCTTCAAGTTCGGCAATGAGTTGATGAGCTGCATTTGGCTGCGCTTCCAGAATGTTTTTACGTCGGGCATTATAAAAGCGTTGCACCAGTTCCGGATTTTTAGCCCAAGCTTCGGGTGTCGCCACTTCTTCTATACGATACTGTTCCCAAAGCCCATCACTATCACGGAAGGTGTTGATCCCACTTTCCGCACTCATGCCAGCACCTGAAAACACCACCAGTTTTTTCATGATTTCTTCTCCTGAATCTTTAGGCCGCTGAAGAACTGTATTGAGAATTTTCTTTTAGAAAGGTATCGAGCTCCCTGGCAAATTTGAGTGGTTCGGTCAGTAAGGGGGTATGGCCAGATTTCGTGAAAAATACCTGTTTAGCCTGAGGCAGGCTTTGGGCAATTAGGCGCTGACCTTCCACAGGATAAAGTTTTGACTGCACACCGCTAAAGAAAGTTACTGGACAAGTAAGCTTCGTCAGAGCTTCACGATAATCTTCCTGATGATATAAATAATTATTGATGTACCACGCCATATAATCCACCCGGCTAGAAGGAAGGAGCAGACTTTGCAGACGAGGTTGGTTCAGGATGAACTTAAATACTTTCAAACTGGCTGGACGATCATTTTGTAGCTGGATAAAGCGCAGCCATAATGCTGCAATTTGCTGTCGTACTGAATTATCCAGATCCCGAATGAGTTCAATATGCTGATGTTCTGCAAGTAATGTTGAAAGCTGCTGCAAAATTTCAATAAATTCCTGATGGCGTGGACCAAAAAGTCCAAATGCCCAGGCATTATCGACCGGAATCTTCGGTGTTTGGTCAATATGCAAATAAGCTGCTATGTGTTTGGAAAAATCTCCATAGCACAAGCCATGCATGGTAGTGGTTGCGCCCATAGAGTAAGCAATTACAATGAATTGATCTAAATTGAGCTGCTGGATCACCGACTGAACATCAAGCCAGTGACTGGAAATCGCATCCAGGTCTTGCGGGATTTTGCAGTGACTAGACTCCCCAAAACCGCGCCATTCAGGAATGATAAAGCGGAAATTTTTCTGATGTGGATAGAGAAAAGCTGCCCATTGCCAGCTCAACATGCCCAGACCTGATAAGACTAGTACAGGTTGACCCTGACCGTATTCACGTACAAATAACTGTTCGCCATCTGCCATGGTATAGAAGGGCATGCATATCTCCGTATTTATAATTTTTCTACATCGAATTGTTTAAGTCTGGGAATAACCTGTTCCAGCCAGGCAATCCAGCCCAGTTCCTGATCAATACCCAGTTGCAGAATCATTTTATGAATATACAGGGTTCGGTCATTTTCGTCAGCTTGAGCAAAGTCTTTGGCGAAAATATGCTGATAGGTTTTAAGCTTTTCTTTATGTATTTCTAGATGGCGTTCCAGTTCAGGTAAGGTGTTGTTGCCGCCAAGCTGGGCTTCTGCACGCAGACGAACCATCAATTCTTCACGAAGCTGTGCAGGAGAACTATGCTCCAGCATCCAGTTAGCCAGTTCTTCCCGGCCGAGTCGTTCTACCTGATAGGTTTTTTTACGGCTATGAGAATCTTCCTCTTCTATGGTCGAAATCCAGCCTTTTTGCAGCATGGCATTCAATTCACGATAGATCTGCTGATGGGTGGCATTCCAGAAGAAACCCATGGAGCGGTCAAAACGGCGTGCTAGCTCAATGCCGGTACTCGGTTTCTCAATCAGGCTGGTGAGTAAAACATGTGATAAAGACATAAACGTCTCAAAAAAGTGACTCGGGATTATTATGCAACATGTTGCATAAAAATCAATTCTGCACTATAAATTAGTGCAACAAGTTGCATAAGGCTGATGCTTGATGGAAATAAATCAGTCAGCCTGAATAAAAATAGCCAGCACATCTGCACGCTAGGGAGTTGAAATGTCTAAATATCCGAATTTACTTGCCCCACTGGATCTGGGTTTTACCACGCTTAAAAACCGTGTCTTGATGGGCTCTATGCATGTGGGCTTAGAAGAAGCACCAGGTGGTTATAATCGGATGGCCGCCTTTTATGCAGAACGCGCCAAGGGTGGCGTAGCATTAATTGTGACAGGTGGTATCTCACCGAATGATCATGGCGTCACTTTTCAGGGCGGTTCCAAGCTCGACACGATTGAAGAAGCTGAAAAGCATAAAGTGATTACCCAAGCTGTACATGAGGCTGGCGGGAAAATTGCCATGCAGATCCTGCATACCGGCCGTTACTCTTATCAGGCGGAAAATGTCGCGCCGTCTCCAATTCAGGCACCGATTAATCCAGTCAAACCGCATGCTTTAAGCTCTGCTGAAGTGCAGCAAACCATTGATGACTTTGCCAACTGTGCCAGACTGGCTCAATACGCCGGTTATGACGGTGTCGAAATCATGGGTTCAGAAGGTTACCTGATCAATGAGTTCATCGCAGCGCGTACCAATCATCGTGATGATGAATGGGGTGGTAGTTATGAAAACCGTATCCGTTTCCCGATTGAAATTGTACGCCGTACCCGTGAAATGGTCGGTGAGAATTTTATTATTATCTATCGTCTTTCCATGCTGGATCTGGTTGAAGGCAGTTCAACTCTAGAAGAAGTAATCCAACTGGCCAAAGCCATTGAGAAAGCGGGCGCGACGATTATTAATACCGGTATTGGCTGGCATGAAGCGCGTATTCCGACCATTGCTACCAAAGTGCCACGTGCGGCCTTTACTTGGGTTACGCGCAAGCTAAAAGGTCAGGTGAATATTCCTCTTATTACCTCTAACCGTATTAATACGCCGGAAATGGCAGAATATGTCCTGGCTACAGGCGATGCCGATATGGTGTCAATGGCACGTCCAATGCTGGCAGACTCTGAGTTTGTCTTAAAAGCAGAACAGGGCCGTAGTGATGAAATTAATACCTGTATCGGTTGTAATCAGGCCTGTCTGGATCATATTTTCTCGATGAAAATTGCTACCTGTCTGGTGAATCCACGCGCGTGTTATGAAACTGAACTGATCTTTAAAGAAACCAATGTAGCGAAAAATATTGCAGTGATTGGTGCAGGACCAGCGGGTTTAAGCTTTGCCATCTATGCAGCAGGTCGTGGTCATCATGTCACTGTATTCGAAGCTTCAGCGCAGATTGGTGGGCAATTTAATATTGCGAAGACCATTCCAGGTAAGGAAGAGTTTTATGAAACCTTACGTTATTTCAAACGTCAGATTGAGTTGCAACCACGTATTCAATTGAAATTAAATTGCACCGCGACCTTTGATCAGCTGATTTCAGCCGAATTTGATGACATTGTGGTTGCCACTGGGGTGACACCGCGTCAGCTCGATATTCCTGGAATTGATCATCCTAAAGTGTTGTCTTATCTGCAGGTGCTAAGAGAGCGTAAACCAGTCGGCCAGCGTGTGGCGATTATTGGTGCAGGGGGTATTGGCTTTGATACAGCCGAGCTGCTTAGTCATGGGACCGAAAGTGGTAGTGTCAATCCGGAAAAATTCTATGATGAATGGGGAATCGATACTAACTATGAAAATGTTGGTGGACTCAAGACCGCCAATGTAGAACAGCCTGAACGTGAAATTTATTTATTGCAGCGTAAAGCAGCTTCTGTCGGTTCAAGTCTGGGTAAAACCACAGGCTGGATTCACCGTACTGGCTTAAAACACCGTAATGTCAAAATGATTGCCGGTGCAAGCTATGAAAAAATTGATGATCAGGGCTTGCACGTTATAGTGAATGATCAACCTGCAGTATTAGACGTAGATAATGTCATTATCTGTGCTGGTCAGGAATCTTATACTGCCATGTTTGATGAACTAAAAGCTGCCAGTAAAAACGTGCATCTCATTGGTGGTGCGAAAGAAGCTGGCGAGCTGGATGCTAAACGTGCGATCCGTCAGGGTGCTGAATTGGCTGCGGTAATTTAATTGATAAAATTTAAAAGATGACAGTTTTTGCTTTCATGCGAAATTGTCATGAAAGAAAGTTGATTGTTCCCTCTCCTTTGTTAAAGGAGAGGGTTAGGGAGAGGATTCTATTCTGAAACACCAGAATCCCCCTAAATCCCCCTTTAGTAAAGGGGGAAATTTCATTATTAAAACGAAGAAAGCGTATAGATGGAACTCTAAAAATAAAAGGAATCTAAAATGACAATTGAAACAACAAAACAGGCCATTACACGCTGGCATGAAATGTTAGAAACACGTGACATGTCCATATTGAATGAACTCCTCGCGGATAATGTCGTATTCCGCTCGCCCGTGGCTTTTCAGCCTTATCCCGGGAAACAGGTTGTATTTTTTATCTTGACCAATGTGATTCAGGTCTTTGAAAACTTTACTTATCACCGCGAATTTCTTAGTGAAGATGGTAACAATGTTGTACTTGAGTTCTCAGCCAATGTCGGCGATAAGAAACTTAAGGGAATCGACATGATTCAGTTCAATGATGAAGGTCAGATCATTGATTTTGAAGTAATGATACGACCGAAATCTGGACTTGAAGCCTTAGCTATAGAAATGGGCCAGCGGATTCAGGCTTATCAGGCTAATACTTAATTTCCTAAAATTGATTCAAGTCGGCATGAAGTTTGTACATCACTGATAGAAAACTAGAGGGGAATACAGATGAAAATGTGGCTTAAAAAAATGAGTCAACTTTCAAGTGAATATCTGGACCGCTTTAGCGGAGCAGATCTTCCAACACTTTATTATAATCCGAATGGTTTATTTTCTGGTGTGATTGAACGTTTACCACTTTTAAAACAGAAATATCGTCCAACACCGTGGTTATCGAATGCGCATGCGCACATTCTATATCTGGACTTGATAAAAAAACGCACGATTAAGCTGCAATATGATGTACTTGAGCAGCTGAATATGTCCGATGGCGGCATTACTGGCATTGCCTGGTATGGTTTAGATTTACCGCCAAGTACACCTACCATTGTGCTATTGCATACCATTACCGGCTCTCCGGAATCCATGCGGGAGCTGGTGCGTGACCTACATAAATATACAGGCTGGCGTGTTGCTCTGTGTTTGCGCCGTGGTCATGCTGACCTGCCAATGCCTGTGCCAAAAATGAACTTGTTTGGTTCAACCCAAGATCTGCGTGAACAGTTGCTCTATATTCAGGACAAGTTTCCTCAATCCGATCTCTATGGTGTGGGTTCCTCTGCAGGGACAGGATTGCTGGTTCGCTACTTGGGTGAAGAGGGCGAGCAGACCCCGCTCAAAGCAGCCTTTGCCTTATGCCCAGGCTATAATACCGAAACCGGTTTTGCCTATGTGCATCCGTTTTATAGCAAAGTGATGGCTAAAAAACTGATTAAACGTTTTATCCATCCTTATCAGGAAACCTGGCAGATTTATCCTTCATGGAAGCAATTGCTTGAGGTGAAAGACTTATCTGAATTTGAACAACGCTATTATGAGCTGGCAGGCTTTTCAGACTATGAAAGCTATACCAAGGCCACCAACCCGATTTATGTCTTTGAAAATGTCAAAATTCCATTGATGATTTTGAATTCGGAAGATGACCCGGTCTGTCATATCCAGAATCTGGAACCGTATAAGGATGTCATTCGAGCCATGCCAAATATTGTGGTCGTCACCACTAAAAAAGGTAGCCATTGTGGCTTTTATCAGGGCTTAATGCAGACAGAATCATGGGCCACTCGTCTGATGGCAGATTATTTACTGCAACTTTCCGATACTCCAACGGCAGCTTGAAAGAGATTTTTAAACCATAAAAAACCCAGCATAAGCTGGGTTTTTTTGATGAAGGATTATATTAGTTTTCAAGTGCTGGCATAGCAGCAGCAATTGCATCTGCAACTGCATCATCTTCAGACTTATTTGCAGAAGATGAGTTGTTTTTAGGAGCGGCTGGTGTTGCTGCAGGTTTTGCAGGCTGCTCAGTGCTTGAATTTGTTTCAGCTGCAGGCGCAGGCTCTGATTGAGCAGGTTCCGGTTTTTTAACTTCACGGCGAATTTCAGTCGTAGTATTCGCAGTTTGTTCGCGCTGGATTTCAACAGTCGGTGCTGCTGGTGCTTCTTCAACCGGTTCAACTGGTGTTGATTCTAATGGTTCAACAGGCTCAAGTTGTACAGGTTCCGGAGCAACCACTTCAGATGCTGGAGTAACTTCGGTTTGTTCTTCTTCTTTTGGAGCTTCTTTTTTTACACAACCAGTCAGTGTAAGGCCAGTCAGGATCAGGGTACAGATTAAAAGTTTCTTCATCATCATTGCATCAAACAGAATAGTGTAGGGTGTGAATGTTCCTATTATAGCAGCAAAATGCAATATATAAATCATATGAACTTACTGTAATTTTTTTCAGGAATTGCTGTTAGAATAGTCAATTGTTTATTGTTCTTTGATTTGATGCGGATTGACTTTGCTTTATTGGTACAAGGTAAAGTAAAATTGCGCAACATTGCAGGCCGATTTAGGCTCGATTGTACGAGAAACCCAATGACCCATTTTATTTTCGTGACTGGTGGTGTTGTTTCATCACTAGGTAAAGGTATTTCAGCTGCTTCTGTTGCTGCACTTTTAGAAGCCCGTGGTTTAAAAGTGACCATGGTAAAAATGGATCCATACATTAATGTCGATCCAGGGACTATGAGCCCATTCCAGCACGGTGAAGTTTTTGTTACAGAAGACGGTGCTGAAACAGACTTAGACTTGGGTTACTACGAACGTTTCTTGCGTCGTGCGAAAATGACCAAACTGAATAACTTTACATCAGGCCGTGTTTACCAGGATGTTCTGAATAAAGAACGCCGTGGTGACTACCTGGGTGGTACTGTACAAGTTATTCCACACATTACTGACAACATCAAAGAACGTGTACTTCGCGCTGGCGAAGGTTATGACGTTGCGATCGTTGAGATCGGCGGTACTGTAGGTGACATTGAATCTCTCCCATTCATGGAATCTGTACGTCAGTTAATGGTTGAACTTGGTCATAAACGTACGATGCTGATGCACTTAACGTTACTCCCATACATTAAGTCTGCAGCAGAATTAAAAACTAAACCAACTCAACACTCAGTAAAAGAACTTCTGTCTATTGGTATTCAACCAGACATTTTGATCTGCCGTACTGAACATGATGTTGATGCAGATACGACGCGTAAAATTGCCTTGTTCACTAACGTAGAAGCGCGTGCAGTAGTCGTGTGTAAAGATGCACGTACGATCTACCAGATTCCACGTACTTTCTATGAACAGAACGTTGATGATCTCATCTGTGAACGTTTCGGCTATGACAATCTTCCAGAAGCAGACCTGTCTGACTGGGATAATGTGGTAGAAGCTTTACTGAACCCTGAATACACTGTACGTGTTGCGATGGTGGGTAAATATGTTGAACTTCCAGATGCCTATAAGTCTGTGAACGAAGCACTTTTACATGCCGGTATTCAAAACCGCGTGAAAGTTCAGATCGACTATGTCAATGCTGAAGAGCTTGAAAGCCAAGATGTCAATGAAGTATTGAAAGATGCGGATGCGATTCTGGTACCAGGCGGTTTCGGTGAACGTGGTACTGAAGGCAAAATGCAGGCGATCAAATACGCACGTGAAAACGGTGTTCCATTCCTGGGCATCTGCTTGGGTATGCAGCTTGCAGTGATCGAATATGCACGTAACGTGGCGGGTATCACTGATGCGACTTCAACAGAATTCAACCGTTCAACCAAATCTCCATTGATTGGTTTGATCACTGAATGGTTGGATGAACGTGGTGAAGTCCAACAGCGTTCAGTAGATTCTGACCTTGGTGGCACCATGCGTCTAGGTGCACAGAAGTCTGAACTGGTACCGGGTACCAAGACTGCTGAAGTGTATGGTTCGGATGAAATTATCGAACGTCACCGTCACCGTTACGAGATGAACAACCGTTATATCCCAGTGCTGGAAGAAAAAGGCATGAAGATTTCTGGTTATTCTCCAGTGCAACACCTGGTAGAAACTGTTGAAATTCCTGCACATCCTTGGTTTATTGCAGTACAATTTCACCCGGAATTTACCAGCTCGCCACGTGATGGACATCCATTATTTGCCGGTTTCATTGATGCTGCGAAAAAACAGTACCAAAAAACCAAATAATGCGAGTTTAAGACACAACTAGGAAGTTTAAATGTCACAATTAAAACCACAAGAAATTGTACGTTTAGGCGATATACAAATGGCAAACCACTTGCCATTTGTACTATTCGGCGGCATGAACGTACTTGAGTCGAAAGACTTAGCTTTTGAAATTGCAGAGACTTATGTTGATATCTGCAAACGTTTAGATATTCCATATGTCTTTAAAGCAAGTTTTGACAAAGCCAACCGTTCAAGCTTGAACTCATTCCGTGGGCCTGGCCTCGAAAAAGGAATCGAGTGGTTAGCCGACATTAAAAAACATTTTAATGTGCCAATTATCACTGATGTACATGAGCCGTATCAGGCTGCTCCTGTGGCAGAAGTTGCTGACATTATCCAGCTACCTGCATTCTTAAGTCGTCAGACTGACCTGGTTGAAGCGATGGCAAAAACAGATGCCATCATCAACATCAAAAAAGCCCAGTTCCTTGCTCCGCACGAAATGCGCCACATTTTGCATAAGTGTCTGGAAGCAGGGAATGACAAGCTGATTCTTTGTGAGCGTGGTTCAGCTTTTGGTTACAACAATCTGGTTGTAGACATGTTGGGCTTCGACATCATGAAAGAAATGAACGTGCCAGTATTCTTTGATGTAACACATGCATTACAAACTCCAGGCGGTCGTGCTGACTCTGCCGGTGGTCGTCGTGCACAGATTACTACACTGGCGCGTGCCGGTATGGCAACAGGTCTTGCAGGTTTGTTCCTGGAAGCTCATCCAAATCCGGATGTGGCAAAATGTGATGGTCCTTGTGCCTTGCGTTTATCTCAACTAGAACCATTCCTGGCTCAATTAAAAGAGCTGGATACTCTAGTGAAAGGATTTGAAAAATTAGATACCCATTGATGCAGTTTTAAGCATCCTGTTATTAATCAACTGAGGAATTGTTCATGAGCCAAATCGTTGACATTCGTGCACGTGAAATTTTGGACTCTCGTGGTAACCCAACCATCGAAGCAGACGTTATCCTGGCATCTGGCGTAGTTGGCCGTGCATGTGCACCATCTGGTGCTTCAACTGGTTCTCGTGAAGCTTTAGAACTTCGTGATGGCGATAAAGCACGTTACCTAGGTAAAGGTGTTAAAACTGCGGTTAACAACGTAAACACTCTGATTCGTGATGCGTTAGTGGGTAAATCAGTATTCGAACAAAAAGACATCGACAATACGATGATCGCTTTAGACGGTACTGAAAACAAAGAAAAATTAGGTGCAAACGCAACTTTGGCGGTATCTCTTGCTGCTGCGCGTGCTGCTGCTGAAGAAAAGAAAACGCCGCTTTACCAATATATCGCAGATCTTCGTGGTCAAAAGATTTTGACTATGCCTGTTCCAATGATGAACATCCTGAACGGTGGTGCTCACGCAGACAACACTGTTGATATTCAGGAATTCATGATTGAGCCTGTAGGTTTCACTTCATTTTCTGAAGCGTTACGTGCGGGTGCTGAAATCTTCCATTCTTTAAAATCAGTTTTGAAGAAACAAGGTTTGAACACTGCTGTTGGTGATGAAGGTGGTTTTGCGCCAAACCTTCGTTCTAACGAAGAAGCTATTACTGTGATCCTGTCTGCAATCGAGCAAACTGGTTACAAGGCTGGTTCTGATATTATGCTTGCGCTTGACTGTGCATCTTCAGAATTCTACAAAGATGGTCAATATATCCTGGCTGGTGAAGGCAACAAATCGTTCACAAGCAACCAGTTTGCTGACTACCTTGCAGGTCTGGTAAATCAATACCCTATCATCTCGATTGAAGATGGTCTGGACGAATCTGACTGGGAAGGCTGGTCTTACCTGACTTCTATCCTTGGCGATAAAATCCAGTTGGTGGGTGATGACCTGTTCGTTACGAATCCTAAGATTCTTCAACGCGGTATCAACGAGAAAGTAGGTAACTCAATCCTGATCAAGTACAACCAGATCGGTACATTGACTGAAACTTTAGATGCAATCTACCTTGCGAAAGCAAATGGTTACTCTACTGTAATCTCTCACCGTTCAGGCGAAACTGAAGATTCTACTATTGCAGATCTTGCAGTAGGTACAGCAGCAGGTCAAATCAAGACTGGTTCACTTTGCCGTTCTGACCGTGTAGCGAAATATAACCAATTACTTCGTATCGAAGAATTGACTCAAGCTGCA
Source organism: Acinetobacter sp. NIOH-H-8 (assembly GCF_046635365.1). Taxonomy (NCBI): domain Bacteria; kingdom Pseudomonadati; phylum Pseudomonadota; class Gammaproteobacteria; order Moraxellales; family Moraxellaceae; genus Acinetobacter; species Acinetobacter sp. NIOH-H-8. The sequence goes on along the minus strand of NZ_JBHDVN010000023.1, from coordinate 28,570 downwards.
TATCGCGGTAAAGCTGAGTTCAAAGGTTTGAACTAAGCGACTTATGTCAATGTTAAATGTATTCGACTCCTTGATGAGTAAAGTACTGTTGGGCCTTGCGATCGTTTTGATCGCAGGGTTTCAATATTTATACTGGTTCGGTGAGGGTGGTTATAATGACCATCAGGCATTGACCCAGAAAATTCAGCAACAAGTAGAATTGAATGAAGAACTGAAAGAACGTAATCGCGTTCTGGCCGCAGAAGTTTATGATTTGAAGAATGGTATTGAAGCCATCGAAGAGCATGCCCGTCTCGATCTAGGTTTGATCAAGCCGCATGAAACCTTTGTGCAAATGAGCACTATTAGTACTCAATATAAACCGATTTATCTTAATCCGAATAAAGTAGACCTGAGAACCAATGAATCAGCTGATGTTCCAACAACACCATAAATTGTGGGTCACTTTACCAGCTGCAGGTTCCGGTAGCCGATTTTCCAAAACCGAACTTAAACAATACCAGATGATTCAGGAACGGACCGTTCTTGAACACACGGTTTCCCGTCTGAATCAATTGCCATTAGCAGGTTATGTCCTTGCGATTGGTGCACAGGATGATGTTGCCAAGACTCTGCCACTTTCTCATCTGGATAAAGCACATTTTTGCTTGGGCGGTGCAGAGCGCGTCAACTCTGTACTAAATGCCTTGGAATATTTATCTGAGATTGCTTCAGAAGAGGATTGGGTATTGGTGCATGATGCAGCCCGTCCTTGTGTGAGTCAGAGCTCTTTGATTGATCTGGTCAATACAGCAATTCAAACCGATCAGGCGGCGATTCTGGGTATTCCGGTACGAGATACCTTAAAGCGTGTCGTAAAGGATCATGGTATTGAAATGACAGTAGATCGTTCGACATTATGGCAGGCGCAAACACCACAAATGGCGAAACTTGGAACCTTAAAACGTGCGATTCAGCAGGCACTCGCAGATGGTGTTACCATTACCGATGAAGCCAGTGCACTGGAACATATAGACGAACCAGTTCAAGTAGTACAAGGTCGCTCTGACAATATTAAAATTACCTATCCAGATGATCTGGAACTGGCCAAGCTGATTCTGGCTGCCCAGCGCTAAATATATTGCAATAAAAATGGAATAAATCGGTCAATGGCGATTTATTCCGGAGCACTTTAACTTATAATTTTGCCATCATGAATTTTCTACCCGTGGGCCAATGATCCCTTCACAGCAGTATCGTTTTTTGCGGCAGTCCGCACGCGATGGACGTAGTATTAATCCCCAGAATGCCTCCCGATGGACCAAGTTGCACCTCGATCCATGGCTGCTTTGTTTCCTGATTTTAAATGCGATCTTGGGTCTGATGGTGGTTTACAGTGCCACCTCTGAAGATTCGGGGATGGTAATTCGCCAGGCGATCAGTTTTGGTGTGGGCTTTGTGGTGATGTTTATCTGTGCACAGGTGCCACCGAAGGTTTATCAGGCTGCCAGTCCATATTTTTATATGTTCGGTATCTTTATGCTACTGCTGGTCTTTGTGATTGGTGAAAAGCGTCTGGGGGCAACACGCTGGATTACATTGCCGGGTGTGGGGAGCATGCAGCCGAGTGAGGTAATGAAGTTTGCCATGCCACTGATGATGGCCTGGTACTTTGCCCGTAAACCTTTCCCTCCAAAGTTTCTGGATATTGTCGGTGCCTTGGTGATTTTAGGCGTGCCTTTCGTACTGGTGGCATTACAACCCGATCTAAATATCGGTCTGGTGATTCCTGGAATCTTTGTACTGTTCCTGAGTGGCATGTCATGGCGTCTAATTGCTGGAGCCTTTGCTGCTTTGGCCGTTGCAGTGCCGCTACTGTGGATGTTCTTGTTGCAGGAATATCAAAAGAAACGGATTCTGACTTTATTCGATCCAGAATCGGATGCCTTGGGCGCAGGCTGGAACATTATCCAGTCCAAAATTGCCATCGGTTCGGGCGGGATTATGGGAAAAGGTTACTCACAAGGTACGCAGTCTCATCTAGGTTATCTGCCTGAACATCATACCGACTTTATTATGTCGACTTATGCAGAAGAATTTGGCTTTATCGGGGTGTTTCTGCTATTCAGCCTGTTTACGGCCATTATTATTCGCTGTTTGATTATTGGCATGAATAGCTTTCATAACTTTGGCCGTTTGTATGCCGGTGCGATCGGACTGACTTTTTTCTTCTTTGTATTTTTAAACTCAGGCATGGTCAGTGGGATTTTACCTGTGACGGGTGACCCTTTGCCATTGATGAGTTATGGTGGTACAGCTGTGATTTCCATGTTGGCAGGGATGGGTATTGTGATGTCAATTCATACTCATCGGTAGAAAATTCAATGAAGTAAGTTTTCAAAGCCGGACCAGTTCTGGCTTTTTTATTGCTCGTATTTATTAAAAGTAGCTTTATGCTATAAATATTCAATAACTTAGATAAATCGTATGTAATTTTTATTGTTGAGGGGAAAATGCATAAATTAATTATAGCCATTGGAATTTTGGGCTTATCTGTTTCAGCTTGGGCCAAACCACTGAGTCAGGCTGAATTTAAGGCGCAAACCAAACAAAAATATGATGAGTTAGAGCTAAAACTTGCCGTGTTGAACTCATCGGTAGACCGACGTGAGCATCCTGCACTTATGATTGCTAAAGCCTGTGAATATGCAACCGGTTTAAAGCAGTTAAAGTATCTATCAGAACAGAATCTGCATCTTGCGACAGCGCAGGATGAATTCCGGTTTGTGAGTACACTGGATAATCAGTTTACTCAATCCCTTCAGGATTTGGGAACTACCTATGAAACAGGCTGTGTTTCACAAAAGAAATAAAGAACAAAAAGCCCTCAAATGAGGGCTTTGTTTTTGGCTGTTTAATACCTAATTAAGAAACCAGGTGTAATAACCCCATAGCATTAACGGCCAAGCCAGAAACGGACTAAATAGCCATTTCCAGAACCAGTGCTGAGGGATAAAGCCAACCCCGTGAATAAAACCGCCTGAAATGCCGATCATGATAAACATCATGGCGCGGTGGCTATATTCCCCGTTGGCATCCAGCATTGCAGCAGGATGAACCAGCAACACCGCTGCGAGTGGAAAAGCCAATAGGCAAGAAATCACCATTGCAAAAGGGTTAGATTTTTTTTCTATCTTTACTTGTTCAACTGCAGCGTCTGTCATCTCTTATTTCTCATCCAGGTCTTGATGATTTTCAATATATAGTGCACTGAGTACACCAGCGAAACAGGCCATCAAAATGCCGAGAATCCATGCGAAATACCACATAATTTTATCTCCTAAGACACAGCCTTAGTACAGGCTGTGTGAATTCTCTTGAATATGTTTTTTGGTAATCACGCCCCACATCTTGTAGTAACACCAAGTGGTGTAGCACAGAATCAGTGGAACGAAGATGCATGCAGCCACAGTCATCACAGTTAAGGTATTTTGGCTGGAGACCGCATCCCACATGGTTAAGCTTGCAACCGGATTAATGCTTGAAGGCATCAGGAATGGGAACAGGGCAAAACCGGCAGTCAAAATTGCACCGATCACTGCCAGGGATGAACCCAGGAAGCTCAGGCCTGCTTTATTTTTACCTGCTGCCAGTACAATGATCAAGCCACCCAAAATGCCGGCAATTGGAGCAGCCATTGTGATTGGATAAGTCGAATAGTTGTTCATCCAGCCTGGATTGGCATTGGTCATCACTTCTTTGGCAAGCGGGTTGGCAACACCATTGGTATCAAAAGGTGTAACCAGGGTGTAGCCTTGAATACCACCAAAGTACAGCCAAGCGCCTGCAGCCAGGAAAGCTACCAGATAAACAATCCCCATGATTTTGGTTGCTTTGGCAGAACGTTCACGTAAATCGCCATCTGTACGTAGCATCAACCATGCACCACCGTGTGCACACAGCATAGATAAGCTGACAACACCACATACCAGTGCAAATGGATTGAGCAGGGCAAAGACGCTGCCAGAATAAGTCGAACGAACTGTTTCGTCTAATGTAAATGGAACACCCAGGAACATATTGCCGAATGCGACACCGAAAACCAGTGCAGGCACAGCACCACCAACTGCCAGGCCCCAATCCCAGGCATTACGCCATTTGGTATTTTCCAGTTTGGAGCGATAGTCGAATCCTACTGGACGCAGGAATAAGGCAAACAGAACAAGCAGAAGTGCCCAGTACATACCAGAAAAGGCAGTTGCATAAACCATTGGCCAGGCAGCAAACAGGGCACCACCCGCAGTAATAAACCAGACCTGGTTACCATCCCAATGCGGGGCAATCGTATTGATTGCCGCACGACGTTCTTCATCATTCTGACCCACGAATGGCATGATCGCCATGGAGCCCATATCAAAGCCATCAGTCAGGGCGAAACCAATCAGCAAGACGCCAACCAGTACCCACCAGATTATTTTGAGTAATTCATATTCGATCATGCTTGAGCCTCCTCATTTGCCTTTTTTGCAGCTTCAAGTTTCTCGAAGTGGTATTTACCAGTATGTAGAGAACTTGGGCCAAGGCGTGAGAATTTAATCATTAAGTACATTTCAATGATCAGCAGTACAGTGTAGAACGCTGCTAATGCAATGATTGAACCCCATACATCGCCTGTGCTTAAGCTTGAAGTCGACAGGTGTGTAGGCAGAACCTCACCAATGGTCCAAGGTTGACGACCTACTTCAGCGACAAACCAGCCAGTTTGTGCCGCAATCCATGGAAGTGGTAGTGCAAATAATGCAAATTTTAATAACCAAGGTTTGTTTTCTGCATTGCGTTTAGCCACCGCAAAAGTTGCAAGAACAAATAGAACCAGCATCAGGAAGCCAGAAGCGACCATGGCACGAAATGCCCAGAACAGGCTTGGTACATGTGGAATAGTATCTTTTGCCGCTGCCTTAATTTGCTCGTCAGAAGCATCTACAACATTTGCAGTATATTTTTTCAGAAGCAGACCGTAGCCCAAATCTTTTTGAGTTTCTGCAAATGCAGCTTTCAGCTCAGGAGACTGATCGCCAGCACGTAGTTTTTCCAGTTGTTCATAAGCCACCATACCGTTTCGGATACGACCTTCATGTTCTACCAGCAGGTCTTTAATACCGGTAACAGGAGTATCTACAGAACGTGTGGCGATGATCCCCATAACATAAGGAATTTTCACAGCATAATCGGTAGACATGGTTTCTTTATTTGGGAAGCCAAATAAAGTAAATGCTGCAGGCGCTGGTTCAGTTTCCCATTCTGCTTCAATCGCAGCCAGTTTGGTTTTCTGTACATCACCAATTTCATAACCAGACTCATCGCCCAGCAGGATCACTGAAAGTGTAGACGCTAAACCGAAAATGGCAGCAATCGCAAATGAACGGCGTGCAAATGGCAGGTCACGTTTTTTCAGCATGTAGTAACTTGAAATTGCCAGTACGAAAATGGCACCAGTCACATAACCTGCAGAAACAGTATGTACGAATTTAACCTGTGCAACAGGGTTAAAGATCAGTGCTGCAAAGTCCACCATTTCCATACGCATGGTTTCATAGTTGAATGCTGAACCGACCGGGTTTTGCATCCAGCCATTGGCAACCAGAATCCACAGTGCAGACATGTTAGATCCCAATGCTACTAACCAGGTCACGCCCAGATGCTGTACTTTGGATAAACGGTCCCAACCGAAGAAAAATAAACCAATGAAAGTAGATTCAAGGAAGAAGGCCATCAAACCTTCAATAGCCAATGGTGCACCGAAAATATCACCCACATAATGCGAATAATATGCCCAGTTGGTTCCGAACTGGAACTCCATGGTCAAGCCTGTGGTTACCCCTAAGGCAAAGTTAATCCCGAACAGTTTTCCCCAAAACTTAGTCATGTCCTTGTAAATTTCTTTGCCGGAAATCACATAGGTGGTTTCCATGATGGCAAGCAGAAATGCCAGGCCTAAGGTCAGTGGAACAAAAATAAAGTGATACATCGCAGTCATAGCGAACTGGAACCGCGAAAGATCGACCACGCTTTCAGAAATCATCAACGTGTCTCCTTGATTTGGGAAGGATTGCCGGCGATACGCTCGGCGACTTGAGTGTCAAAATCTTTTGGAATAGTAGGCGCATCAAACCAAATATTTTTAATTACCAGAAGTAGAATGATCTTGATAATTAAAATCGCAGTAATCTCTCTTACTGTTTTTTGGTTTAAGTTTTTAGAAACTAAGCTCATGTGAACAAGCCTATTATGTGGTTTGTTATATATTATTAATCGATTGTAACTAAAAAATAAATAGACTAAATAGTTTAAATAAACATATATTTATAAGTTATTGAAAATATTAATAATATACTATTAAAGGTTTGATAATTATTCTAAATATTTGTGATTATTTTGTGTAAAAAACAGATTATTTAAATCTGACTAAAATGCTTATATTTATATTTTTAAAGTGGATTAATTTGCTTGGTTTAATTATTAAATAGATAAAATTAATCTGATTAAAATGGTTGGGATTTATTTTTTAATCTTATTAAATCTGACTATTTTGCTGGGGTTTTTATTTGGTTTTTATTCTAATTAAAATAGTCAGGATTAATTAAAAAATAAAAAAGAACCAGCATCAGGCAGGCTCTCTTCTAATATGAAATTGGGGAGGTTTTAGAAGTCGTAACGCATACCTAGAGAAAGACCTAGGCTGTCTTCACCGCGTACGCCACCTACAGCATTGGTACGAGCTTGTGCCCAAGGGGTAAGGTTTGAGTTTTCATCATTTAATACAGTTGCTATGTTGCCATAAACGCGAACTGTTGGATCTAAACGGTGCTCAAGTCCGATTGCCAGTAAAGTTGCATTCGCATCGTCCGCATCGACATCGCGGTGGAATACTTCACCACGGAATGAGGTTTTTGGTGCAAATTTATACTCACCGGCTATACCAAATACTTGTGCATCTGGGTTTGCTTCAGAATTATCGTGTTGAAGGAATTGGTATAAACCACCCAAGTTGAATTCAGGTGTGATTTTGTAAGCACCTGCGATACGGAAACCATCGCGCTCACCACGGGCAGCTTCTTCTTCATAGTGTTCATATGCAGCGGCGAAATCAACTTTACCTTCTTTATAGGTTAAAGCGAGGTCATAAGCCTTATCTTTATCTTTTTCACCATCCTTAGATGCATCCGGGCTGTTGGCTTCATGTAGGGAAAGTGCACCCAGAACATTAAATCCGTTGCCGAATTTTGGTGATTTATATTCAATCGTATTGGCATTACGTTCATCAAAACGCAGGTTGCCTACACGCGTGACGTTACGAACGTCACCAACCATATCACCAAAGAAGTTGACCGGGCCACGTGCTACTTTGAATGGGCTGTCAAAACGGCCGATACGCGCTTGACCGAAATCACCTTTTAAACCAACAAAAGTATCACGAGTTGCAAATTCAACATCATCGTTTGCAGAACCACTTGCAAAGTTAATTTCCTGTTCGATTTGACCAAATACGGTCATACCATTTTCTAGTTTTTGTTCAGCTTTAAAGCCTAGGCGTGAAGAGTTTGAAGAAAGACCTACTTCGTTATAATCCTGGCCATCATCCAGATAATCTAAAGAAACGTGTGCACGACCATACACTTTAACATCAGCAGCAGCTGCCATTACTGGTGTTAAAATTGTTGCCCCGATTGCTAATGCAGATAACGTTTTTTTCATGTGTTGCTCCAATAAAGACTTTTTTATTCATCGTCTTAAAAACAAGTTTCAGTATTGTTTTGAAACATCTACTGCTCTATTGGTGCCAAGTATTCATTACAAATAAGTCAATATGATTAAGGAAATATTTCAGAAATATTAAAGACAATCATTGTCTTATTTTTTTATAGAATTGTGAGTGGGATAAGCAGGATTGATACAAATACAACTAGGCTCGGTGTTTGCTGTAAAACCTAAAAATAGGCTAGGTGACTTTTATTAATATTTTAGTGGCTTAATTCAAGGTGAAATACATCAAACATAAAAAATGGAGCCGAAGCTCCATTTTTAAATATTAAGAATAGCTTACAGGGCAGCTTTAATTTTCTCTGCCAGTTGCTTGATTTTTTCCTGATCGCCCATTTGTGCAGCATGTTTGCCAAGGTTGTGCAAAGAAGTAGGTACCAGATGGAAATGGACATGCGGAACAGTCTGACCCGCCGCAGCGCCGGAGAGCTGCATCAGTACAATGCCATCTACACCTAAACCTTTTTCAATCGCTTTGGCAATTTTTTGCACCACCTGAATGGTATAGGCTGCAATTTCAGGATCCAGGTCAAGCAAGGTAATTGCGGGTGTTTTAGGAATGACCAGAGTATGACCATCGGCCTGTGGCATGATGTCCATAAATGCAAGAACTTGGTCATCTTCATACACTTTAATTGCTGGAAGTTCACCACGCAGAATTCGTGCAAAAATATTTTGGTCATCGTAAGTCATAAGTGCATTCCTTGAGCAGAATTGAATTGTATTATTTACAGTTCAATTCTTTCTGACGTTCTTTGATCGCGTCAAGACGTTGCTGCTCTTTTTCTGAAAATTTTGGCTTGGTTGTGTAGCAATTGTCATTAAACTTTGCTTTTGCTTCAGGATCCTTGAAACAGAAACCTTTTGATGCATAAATGACATCATGGTCATTTTTTAATTTTTTGCATTCCTGTTCAGATGCAAGAACCGATGTTGAAGCCCCAAACAATGTTACAGAACCGACGAGTGTTGCAACAAATAACTTATTCATAAGAGTTTCCTCAGGTATCACTGCATGTGGCTAGTCTATAGTCACAATATTAGGTTTGTTTATTATTATTCAATGGCGAGATATTACTCAATAGTAATATTACTCCATGATTCATACATTTTTACAGCACTGGAAAAGTCACTGTTTTTATCCGACAGATTGCTAGCGGCTTGCACTAGACTTTGACCTAAAGCAAGAAGTGGCACTGCCAGTTTGGCATCACGCGCAAGATCAAGTGCAATACCGGTATCTTTGGCCAAGAGAGGCAGGGCAAAGGTAACAGGGAAGCTACGGTTCAAAACACGCTGTGGTAAAACGGTTTCAGTCACATTGCTTTTGCCGCTTGATGCATTGATACAATCCAATGCTTCATTCAGGTCAACACCGTGCGCTTTCAGTGTGGTAAAGCCTTCTGCAGCCGCACACAGGTTTACAGCCAGTAACATATTATTTACCGCTTTTACCGCAAAGCCAGCACCTGATGTGCCCACATGCTTGATCAATTTGCCAAAAGCCTGCATTGCTGGCAGGGCTTTTTCAAAGCCTTCCGCATTACCGCCGACCATCACAGTCAATGTGCCATTTTCCGCACCAATGGTCTGGCCACTCACAGGCGCATCCATGAAAATCACACCCTGTTCAGCCAGTGCTTCCTCTAAACGTCGAGCCGCGTCAGGAACACCACTGGTACAGTCTACCCAGATACTGCCAGCTTTAAGGCTGAGACCTTGAACTAATGCTTCAACATCGGCACTGGTCGGCAGGCATGAAAAAATAATATCTGCCTGAACTGCCTGTTCCAGTGCAACAGCCTGTGTGCCATATTCAGCAGCATGTTCTTCAGCTTTGGCGAAAGTACGGTTCCAGACATAGACTGTCTCAAAATGCTTGGGTAAATGCGCTGCCATGCGATAACCCATTGCGCCTAAACCAATAAATGCCACTGACTGAATCATGTCATACCCTCTGAATAAAATAATAAATACCTGAAAATTGCCGGCTCTTCCTGAATTAAGCATCTATCCGGGTTGAGCGTTGTGCCAGCCAGGTGGTCAGTTTCGGCCAGAATGTATTGGCTGTTTTCTGATTGGACATCAGTCCAAGATGACCACCCGGTATAAGAGTAAACGTCTTATCGGTACTACTTGTCAATTCCATCAAAGGTTTAGCTGATTGTTCCGTAACAATCTGATCGGTTTTCCCAGCCCCGACCAGTAAGGAACAATTAATATTTTTTAGGTCAATCGTTCGGCCGTTTAAAGTCATTGAGCCATTTTTTAAAGGATTTTGCAGCCATAAGTGCAGCACCATGTCCTGATTGATTCCGCCCGGATAATCAATCATCTTGTTCAGAAAATTGCCCATGGTGGCATGTTCATAAACATGTTCAACATTTTCTAGGTTCATCAAAAACTGCTTCTGGCTTTTAAACCAGCCAATCGGATCAAGCAGCTTAAATCCCAATGCATTGATGATGCCGGGCGAATGAATATATTCCTTGGGAATCAATCCTTGGTGAATGGCCTGTTGCAGGTTTTTATTTTTAGAAATGAGCTTATTGGTGGTACTAAATAACTTGCCGACTCGACCTGAAGCATAACTGTCAATCGGACTGCCCAGCACAATCAGGTTTTTAACATGTTCAGGCGAATGCAATGCTGTATAAAGCGTGACGAAAATTCCTGCCATGCTCCAGCCATGCAGGGAAATAAACTGACTGCCTGAATGCGAGCAGATCCGTTCAATCGCCTGAGGAATCGTGCCGTCAATAAAAGACAGAAAGTTCAAGTGACGGTGTTTATAACGGAAACGTTTCCATTCCACTAAATAGACATCAAAACCGCTATGCTGAAAATGCTTGACCAGTGAACGGTAAGGATACAGATCATAAATATCCATATTGATCGCAAGAGGGGCAACAAAGACTAACGGCTCACGGTACTTTTTTTCAGGTGCTGCATAATAGCGAATTTTGCAGAACTCAGTCGCAGCAATATATTCAAAGGGTGTTTTTTGCGAAAGAATCAGGGAAGACGAGTTAAATAACCGTGCATTCAGGTGTTTTAATTTTTTCTTCTGGCGTTGAATATTTTGTTTTAACTGAATCATGTAAATAATTTATCCGTATACAAAGGAGAATTGGTCGAAGTCTAAGCAATAATTGCTTATTATGCCTTGACCTGAAATAGCTTAGACGCTCAAAATGTTGGCAATTTTTTACAAAAGGCAGCCTTTGGGCTGAAGTAAAGTGATGAGCCAGCAAGACGATTTTAACTATCAATTGGAAACTTTAGCCATCCGTACCGGTCACACCCGCAGCTTTGAGGGTGAGCATGGTGAACCGATTTTTCTAACATCGTCATTTGTTTATGAAAATGCGGCTGAAGCTGCAGCGAAATTTTCAGGCCAAGAGCCGGGTAATATTTACTCTCGCTTTACCAATCCAACTGTTGCCATGTTTGAAAAGCGTCTGGCTGCTTTAGAAGGCGCAGAACGCGCTGTTGCGACCAGCTCTGGTATGGCTGCGATTATGGCGGTGGCGATGGCTTACCTGAAAGCAGGTGATCATGTCATCTGTTCACGTGCCGTATTTGGTTCAACAGTTTCTCTATTTGAAAAATACGTGGCTAAATTTGGTGTCGCAGTTGAGTTTGTCGATCTGACGGATCTGGATGCATGGAAAAATGCCATCAAGCCAGAAACCAAATTACTCTTTGTTGAATCTCCATCAAACCCACTGGCTGAAGTGGCAGATATTCAGGCTTTGGCAGATATTGCGCATGCCAATGATGCATTGCTCGCGATTGACAACAGCTTCTGTACACCAGTGTTACAACAACCACTCAAATTTGGTGCAGACTTAGTCGTATATTCTGCGACTAAATATCTGGATGGCCAGGGCCGTGCACTCGGTGGCGCTGTGGCAGGTAACCATAAATTGCTTGAAGAAATCTTCGGTTATGTACGTACCACTGGTCCTTCTATGAGCCCGTTCAATGCCTGGGTATTCCTGAAAGGTCTGGAAACTTTACGTTTACGTATGCGTGAACATTCTGCCAATGCACAAAAACTGGCTGAGTTCTTAAATGCACATCCGAAAGTAGAAAAAGTTTACTATGCTGGTTTGCCTGAACATATCGGTCATGAACTGGCTGCAAAACAACAAACCGGTTTCGGTGGTATCGTATCTTTCGAAGTGAAAGGTGGCCGTGAAGGCGCCTGGAAAGTAATTGACAATACCCAGTTCATTTCAATCACTGGTAACTTAGGTGATGTGAAATCAACGATTACTCATCCGGCAACAACCACGCATGGTAAATTGTCTCCAGAAGCCAAAGCAGCAGCGGGTATTCGTGAAGGTTTAATTCGCGTTTCTGTTGGTTTGGAAGAGATTGATGATATTATTCGCGACATTACACGCGGTTTAGATCTAATCTAATTTTATAAATATATGTTCGGAGATCTTTATGAACATTAATATGTTGATGCAGCAAGCACAGCGCATGCAAAAAGAAGTCGAAAACAACATGAAAAAAGCCAAAGAAGAGCTTGCGCAAACTGAAGTGCATGCTGAGGCTGGTGGCGGTCTGGTGAAAGTCACCATGACTTGCCGCAATGTGGTGAAACGTATCGAGATCAATCCTGAACTGTTACAGGACGATCCAGATATGATCGAAGATCTGATTGCAGCAGCGATGAATGATGCAGCGCGTCAAGCAGAAGCGATCTCTGAAGAGAAAATGAAGTCTGCAAACTCAGGTATGGGCTTACCACCTGGTCTGGCTGGTTTATTCTAAGGAAGTATGCGCAATGTTTAGTGATCGTTTTGATCAACTGGTTCAAGCATTACGCATTTTGCCAAGCGTTGGGCCGAAATCGGCCCAGCGTATGGCTTTGCATTTAATCATGAAAAATCGTGAAGGGGCGATCGGTCTGGCACATGCTCTGACTGAAGCAACCGATCACATTCATGAATGCTCGATCTGTCATTCATTGACGGAAGATGAAGTCTGTAATATCTGTACCTCACTTGAGCGTGATGATGAACTGCTTTGTGTCGTGGAATCACCGGCAGATGTAATGGCAATTGAGCAAAGCGGCAGTTTCCGCGGTAAATATCATGTTCTGGGTGGTCATCTGTCACCTCTAGATGGAATCGGGCCTGAAGAAATCGGTATTCCCTATTTACTGCAACGCTTAAGTCAGGGACAGATCAAGGAAGTGATTCTGGCTACCAATGCGACTGTTGAAGGACAAGCAACCGCACATTATCTGGTTGAAGCCAGTAAACATTTACCGGTGCAAATGACGCGTATCGCTCAAGGGGTGCCTCAAGGCGGAGAACTGGAGTATGTCGATAGTCATACATTGAGTCAGGCAGTGCATAACCGGATGCGAATTAAGTGAAATATTAATTATATTCTCTTAATATAAAAAATATATTATTAAAAATATAAACTAGATAAGCTATATTCGAAAAATATGGAACAAAAAGTGTGATTTGGTTGTCATATTTTTATATAAAAATTCTATATATCGGGTAATATAGCTTCATCGAGCATCTAATTTTAGACTCAGTCTTTATGTTTCAATTTATTCAACATCAGCACGACTTAAATCATGTCCTGAATCTTATGGATCAAAATCCGGTCTATGGCCTGGATACAGAATTCATTAAGGTAGACACCTTGTGGCCAAAACTTGGTGTTTTTCAAATCAATGTCAATAACAATGTCTATTTGCTGGATGGAACAACACTGGATCTGAGTGAATTTCTGAACAAGATCTTTAATGCTCAACAGAATATTTTCCATGCCTGCAGTGAAGATATTGACCTGATTTATCATTACACCCAGAAAAAAGCCCTGAGCAATGTCTTTGATACACAGGTCGGCATGTCATTCCTCGGACATGGTTTGCAGGTCAGCTATCAGAATGCCTTGAAACAGATGCTAGATGTCGATATTGAAAAAGATCAGACCCGCTCTAACTGGCTGGCACGGCCTTTAAGCTCTGAGCAGTTGCTGTATGCAGCCAATGATGTGCATTATCTGGTGCAACTGTCGGATAAAGTCAAACAGGATCTGGAAAGCAAGTATCTGCTCGATTTCGCTCTTGAAGATTGCCGTTTTTTGACCCATGAAATTGGTGAAGAAACACCGACTGCCTTGCTTTATCAGGACGTCGGTAATTATCGCCATTCACGCCGTCAATTAATGCAGTTACAACAACTGGCTGTATGGCGTGAGCAGATTGCCAAGGCTCTGAATCAGCCACGCAGCTTCATTTTGAAAAACTCGACCATGATTGATCTGGTAGAGAAATTCCCGCGCAATAATTTCCAGCTCAGTCAGATGAAAGACATCCGGGCCAATATTGTCCGTGAACATGGCAAGACTATTCTGGATCTGTTGAAATTCCTGCCTGATCAAGCCGACTGGCCATTGCGTCTGGCACGTCCAATCCGCCATTCATCCAGAGAGATTGGCGAGAAGGTCGAAACAATGATCCAGAATATATCCCATGAAATCTCTGTACCGAAAGAAGTGCTGATGCGCAAGAAATGGCTGAATGCCTTATATCAGCATGTGGTATGTCATAAGGATGAACAGGATCTGCCAAACTACTTGCTCGGCTGGCGCTATGAGTTATTAACTCTGCCTCTAATTAAGGTATTGCATCAGGATGAGTCTTATCTGTCGACCCAGATGAAAGTAGTCGATTGATTTTTACTGGATTGATTAAAGATAAAGCAATTATACAAAATCACGACTGATGCATTTGAAGCGGCTAATGTTTCTGTCGTTTTTTTGATGTATCCTTGCGATTGTTTTTTCAGAAAAGTCGTTTGAAACATGCAAGTGTCTATCTACAAATCTAGCAAAAAAGATGAAATGTATCTTTATGTGGCGCGTCCTGCAGATGAGAACGAAGCCGAAACATTTGAACCACTAGAGGTATTGGCTGAACCGGTACGTGTTGCGTTTGGTCGTGCGACTTTTGTCATGCATCTTGAATTGAGTGAATCGCGTAAACTGGCTCGTGCCAATGTTTTACATGTGATGGATTCGATTTCTACCCGTGGTTTCTTCCTGCAAATGCCACCAGAAGGTTTGATTAACCCGAATGCGCCAGCACCAGAAGGTCTTCGTGGGGCTTAAGCTCAGTTCAGGAGTTGTGAAATGAATGGTTTTGTAGCTGTATTGGACTCAATTCCTGATCAGAGTATTGCGTTTGCAGTGTATCTGCTGGGCAGTCTGATTGCGTTAGCCTGCTGGTATGGCGTGACCAAGCGCATGCCAAAAGCAATGGGCGGTTTTTTATGGCTATTGGCCTTTGCCGTGCTGTTGACTCCAACCGTTTCTGAAGGCAGCAATGCTTCAGTTGCGCCCGCTATTTTCGGGCTGCTGTTTGGGATTCTGACCAAGGAATATGAACTCGTTTGGATTAATGCGTCACTTATTTTATTTGTCATTGGTATCGGGTCTGTGATTGGCTATTGCTGGTCGACCTATGCATCCAGTAAAACGGGTCTTGGGTCAAACAAGAAAAGTTCACCGCTGTAAATAAAAAAATAAGGTTCAATCATGTCTGCTGATATTCAACAATTCTCAGGTACGGATCAGTACATTGCCACTGACAGTTTAAAACTGGCTGTGAAAGCTGCGCGTAGTTTGCAAAAACCCTTGCTAGTTAAAGGTGAGCCGGGTACAGGTAAAACCCTGTTGGCTGAACAAGTGGCACAAAGCCTCGGACTGAAGCTGATTACTTGGCATATCAAATCAACGACCAAGGCACAGCAGGGCCTGTATGAATATGATGCGGTATCACGCTTACGTGATAGTCAGTTAGGAGATGATCGCGTTTATGACATCAAGAACTACATCAAGCCGGGTAAACTCTGGGAAGCGTTTACCAGTGAAGAACGCTGTGTATTGCTGATTGATGAGATTGATAAAGCAGACATCGAGTTCCCAAATGACTTGTTGCATGAACTCGACAAGATGTCTTTCTTTGTTTATGAAACGGGTGAAACCATTACTGCGACCCAGCGTCCGATTGTCATCATCACTTCAAATAACGAGAAAGAACTTCCAGATGCCTTTTTGCGCCGTTGTTTCTTCCACTATATCGAGTTTCCGGATGAAGCGACCATGCGTGAAATTATCGATGTGCATTTTGAGAATATTTCAGCAACGCTGGTGAATGAAGCTCTACAAGTCTTCTTCAAGTTACGTCAGATTCCAGGCCTGAAAAAACCACCTTCAACTTCAGAACTGATCGACTGGTTAAGCCTGTTGATGGCAGATGATATGCCGGAAGACATTTTAAGAAATACCGACAAGTCCAAAGCGATCCCGCCTTTGTACGGCGCGCTGATCAAAAATGAGCAGGATGTGCAGCTGCTTGAACGTCTAGCCTTTATGTCGCGTCGCTAAGGGAGAAACACGCATGTTTGTGCGATTGTTTTATACCCTCAGAAAATATGGCGTACCAGTCTCCACCCGTGAGCTGATTGATCTGAATCAGGCGGTAGCGGCAGGCGTGGTTTTTGCCGATCAGGACGAGTTTTATCAGCTTGCTAAAACTGTGATGGTCAAAGACGAGCGCTACTTCGACAAGTTCGATCGCGCCATGAAAGATTACTTTGATGGTATCGCGACTTTTGATCTGGATGAACTGCTGAATCAGGTGCATAAACTGCCCAAAGACTGGTTTGATCTGGAACTTCTGGAAAAGCATTTAACTCCTGAACAGCGTGAAGAACTGAAAAAAGCCGGATCGCTTGAAGAACTAATGAAAATGCTGGAAGAGCGTCTGCGTGAACAGCATAAAAAACATCAGGGCGGTAACAAGATGATTGGTACTGGTGGCACGTCGCCATTTGGTGCCTATGGTGATCATCCTGAAGGTGTGCGCATTGGTGGGCCGGGGCGTAAACGTTCCGCAGTCAAAGTCTGGGAACAGCGTCAATACCGTAATCTGGATGATGATCAGATTCTTGGTAGTCGTCAGATGCAGATGGCATTGCGCCGTTTGCGTAAGTTCGCCCGTCAGGGTGCGGCTGAAGAGCTGGACATTGATAGCACTATTCGTGAAACCGCCAAACAGGGCATTCTGGATGTGCAATTGGTGCCGGAGCGTCGTAACCGCATTAAAGTACTAATGCTGTTTGATGTCGGCGGATCGATGGATGCGCATATTGCTCAGTGTGAAAAACTGTTTAGCGCCGCCAAGACCGAATTCAAGACTCTGGAATATTTCTATTTCCATAACTGTCTATACGACTATGTCTGGAAAGATAATGTTCGTCGTTCTAGCTCGCGCATGAATACCTGGGATCTGTTCAATACCTATGGAAGGGATTACCGGGTGATTGTAGTGGGTGATGCCAGCATGGCACCCTATGAGTTGAACTCCGTCGGTGGTTCGGTCGAATATATGAATGATGAGGCAGGACAGGTCTGGTTACAGCGTCTGCGTCAGCATTTTGATAAAACCGCTTGGCTCAATCCTGAAGAAGAAAAATACTGGCATTACACGCATACTATTGGCCTGATTAAGCAAATCTTTGAAGATCATATGTTTCCAATGACCTTAAAAGGCATTGAGGATATGACTAAATATCTGGCGCGTTGATTCCATTTATCTATAAGTGACTTTATCTATAGTTATTAGTGCTTTAAAACGAATTATTCTAGTATAAAGTCACTTGTTATACCTTATTCCAATATTCAGGAATTATTATGGCTCATCAAATTAATGGTATTGCGTTGCCCAATGAAGAGGGTTTCTTTGGTCAATATGGCGGTCAGTTCATTCCACCAGATCTAAAACAGGCCATGGATGACATCAATGTTGCCTATCAGGAAATCCGTCAAACTGAAGAATTTCAAAATGAATTAAAAGACCTGTTTGCTAACTATGTCGGCCGTCCTAGCCCTTTGTTTCATGCTAAACGCCTTTCTGACCAGTTAGGTGGAGCACAGATCTATTTAAAACGTGAAGACCTGAATCATACCGGTGCACATAAAATAAATCACTGCCTTGGTGAAGCACTGCTGGCGAAATATATGGGTAAAACCAAAGTCATTGCAGAAACCGGTGCAGGTCAGCATGGTGTAGCATTGGCTACTGCATGTGCTTTGGTGGGTATTCCATGTGAAATTCATATGGGCCAGGTGGATATCGAAAAAGAACATCCAAACGTCGTAAAGATGAAAATCTTGGGTGCTAAGCTGATTTCTGTGACGCGTGGTACTGCGACCCTTAAAGATGCAGTCGACAGTGCTTTTGAAGAATACTTGAAAGATCCGAAAAACTATATCTATGCGATTGGTTCGGTGGTAGGACCGCATCCATTCCCAATGATGGTGCGTGATTTCCAGTCCATTATTGGCGATGAAATCAAGGTTCAAACCAATGAACGCTTCGGTGCAAACCCAGACTTTGTGGTGGCATGTGTGGGTGGTGGTTCAAATGCCATAGGGGCATTCACGGCATTCCTGAATGATCCAGAAGTGAAACTGGTGGGGGTAGAGCCTGCAGGTCATGGCTTAAATACTGATAAGCATTCCGCAACGCTGACTTTGGGTAAACCAAGCCAGTTGCATGGTATGGCCTGTTATGTACTCGAAGATGAGCAGGGTGAGCCTTTACCTGTGCATTCGATTGCTTCTGGGCTGGATTATCCAGGCGTAGGGCCACAGCACAGCCTGCTGAAAGATCTAGGTCGTGTGGAATACACTACAGCAACAGATCAGGAGTGTCTGGATGCCTTTATGACCCTGTCACGCGTTGAGGGAATTGTGCCAGCATTAGAAAGTTCACATGCAGTGGCTTGGGCAATTCGTGAAGCGGGTAAACTGCCTAAAGAGACTAAGATTGTAGTGAATCTTTCAGGTCGTGGTGATAAAGACTCTGACTATGTCGCAGAGAAACTCGGTCTTTAATTTGATTTATTGTCATGATCAAAAAAATCCCAGTCTTAAGACTGGGATTTTTTATATCTGATCTGGTTTTGATATGGCATTATCATTTCTTTGTAATGACATTTTGAGTTTGAATCTTAATTTACGTATTTAACTAAGAAAGAATTTTAGCCTGAAATATACTGTTGTAACTGATCAATCAGCTTACGTTGATCTTCCATTGCAGCTTTGACCAAGTCACCAATCGAAATCAGGCCGATCAGTTTGTCATTTTCAACTACAGGTAAGTGGCGTAAATGGCGGTCAGTCATTAATGCTAAGCAGTCTTCAACAGAAGTTGCAGAAGTCACGGTTATGACTTTAGGTGTCATAATTTCATTGACCGTGGTATCAAAAGAGGTTCTTTGCATCAATGCGATTTTACGGGTGTAATCACGCTCTGACAAAATGCCGACCACACTATCTTCGTGGGTAACGACCAGCGCCCCGATTCCTTTTTCTGCCATCAGGCTAATTGCTTCTAAAACTGTAGAGTCTGGACGGATGGTATAAACTGCCTGATGTACTTTATCACCGAGCACTTGTGCTACGTTGGTCATTCTATTGAGTCCTTTTTATCTAATTATTATTAGTCCTAGAGTATGTATCCAGCTGAACATCTCTAGGTGTCTATTTTATGTCTTTATAAATAACATGTTTTTAGGCAAAGTGCAGTCTTTGTTGTGAAAAAAACAGGTGACGCATCTGTGGAATGGATAATTTTAGTTTAGTGCCATTGCCGCTACATAAAGTAGGTGTCACGGCTAGTCGGGACAGTGTAGGTAACAAGTTGTTTTCGAAATCTTCCGGGTTGATTCTACGGGGTACATAACCTGGCCAATGTTCCTTGGCATAATTTTTGGCATCCAAGGAATTCAGCCAAAATGGAAAAATATAATCTTCCTGATCGCGCATCATCGCCCAACCCTGATGATAGACGCCCCACAAAACGCCGCAATACATCATAGATTTGAGGATGGTGAGCCTCAAAAGAAAGTTTTTACAAATCGGGTCGTATTGAATAATTTTTCGCATTGTCGTTAAAATAAAGTGCTATTAGAGTTCAGCTCTATTCTAGAAAGTTCCAGTGAAATTACTGTTTCAGCTTTGCAAGCAATCGTAATAAATTATGTCTTAATTGCAGTATTTCGAAAAAATGGCATAAAAAAACGTCACCGAGGTGACGTTTCTTCAGGCTTGCATGGTGGCCATGTTCTGCCAGTATTGTGCTTTGAGTGAATCTCGTTCTACACGAAAACCCTGATAATACAGTTCAGCTAAAAAGAGAGCTGCTTTACCGTGACCGGCGCGCGCTGCATCTTCTAATTGTTTTACTGCATCGACAAAGTTCATTTGCGATTGAATGGTATTCACTGCATCTGCATACAGATGTTCCAAATCATGTTGAGAGATATTCTGCATAATATAAAAACTCCTTAATTTTAATTATGATTTCGGATAGACTTTTAAGTCTAAATACAAATATAACTTACTATTATTAAACTAATATTACAGAATAATGGAAAAGTCAACTATATCAGCTTTCCCGTTTACTTAATTTATAGTTTGTACGATCAAACTATACACACATGAAAGTGCGGTTGGTATAGATTTTAACAATAGAACAAAAGAAAAGGAGAACAACATGATGCAAAGAACTCTTGAAGGGCTCAGTTTTGATATGCCCCCAACAGCCAGTCAGATTACAGAATTGGCGCATGTACACCGTAAAAAACTGGATGAGGCAATTTATGACAAATATACCCATCTAGGTGATTACAGTCTGGCTCAACGTAAAGAAGTTTATGATTTTACCCGCGCTCTGGACGAAACCCAGCGTGCAGAATTTTATAGTCACTATAATGATGAATTAGTCCGAATTGCAGATGAAGATCGACTGCATCCACCTGAAGCAGAAGCCGGCTTGAGCAAGTTTGCAATTTTACTGGTCTTAGGTCTGGCGGCAATGGTCATTGCCTGGAGTGTGTACGAATTGTTGAAATCCTAACCGATTTATAGTCATATCGAGATGTGTATTTATACTGGTCATTCAATCTTTGACTTGAACTTCATGGGGCCCAGCCATACACTAGCTGCAACTTGAGGTAGTGTATGGCTATAGATAGCAAAAAATTAAGCGATTTTCTGAATAAAATTAAGCTTGAACAGATTTATAATGCGGTTGTTATTTTCATTGTGGCATTAATCTTATGCCTGGCTACATTTGCCATTTATCGTCCACTGACGACTTCCCAATTTAATTTACTTCAGCAACTTGCAGAACAGCAGAGCTTACCCCAAACCCAGGATATGGCTCAGACTTTGCTGCAACAGCAACGAATCCATCGCGGTCAATATCTTAAATTGATGCAGGCGTATCAGCAGGAATCTCTACGGGCTCGTCAGCTTCCGCCGGTTTCTGTGGATATGCCTTAGGTATTGGAATCGTATTCGGCAGTGGTGTAGAAGGATCTAACAGGTTCTGTTCCAGTCGTAGTTTTAATGCTTCTTTATCTAATTCTTGACTTACCACGACCAGTGTCAAGCGTTCTGGATGCAGATGTTTGCGCACGGCATTTTGCACATCTGCTGCGGTAATTTTGGCTAGACGTTCTGGATAGCGTGACAGATAGTCGGCTTGCTCTGCATAAAAGCCCATCGTGCCTAACTGGGCATTGATCGTGGCATTGCTGCTGTAATTATTCGGAAATGCTCTTAACATCCCGGCCTTGGTTTCTTCCAGTCGCTTAGTATCAATCGGCTGATTTACAAAGTTGATAAAAGCCTGATGTGCGACCTGAATGCTATCCAGTAATTGATCTTGTCTAGTGGAATAACGGAAGCTAAATATACCGGGTGCCTGACTAAAGCTGAATGTACTATAGGCACCATAGGTATAGCCACGTTTTACCCTTAATTCCTGCATCAGTACTGCATTAAAGCCGCTACCACCAAACATGCGGTTGGCTACTTCCAGAGCAAGCCGATCTTCAGTAAAACGGTTTGGTCCTAAGTGGCCGAAGGTCACATGTGCTTGAGACGAGTTATAAGGCAAATGCACAATATCAAAACCCGATTTTTCCTCAGGATTAGCTAATGCAACTGCTTTGTGTCCTTGAGGCAAATTGCCTGCAATTCGTTCAGAAAGTTCCAGTGCCTGTTTAGGACTGAGTTTGCCGGTAATGGCAATATTCATGTTTTGTGCCACCAGAAACTGGTCGCGGAATTTTTTCAGTAAATCAGCTGTGATTTTTTTGGTACTGCCAATCGTGCCAGTAATGGGTTCGGCATAAGGGTGTTGGCCATACAATGCCCGATAAAACCGGATATCCATCAGCTTACTTGGATTTTCCTGAAGCTGTTTTTGTCCTACTTGAGTATTGCTGAGTGCTAGCTGAATGCTGGAAGGCTTGAATGTGGCATTTTTGAGAACTTCCATCATCATGGCCAAAGCAGGTTCCATTTTCTTGGGATCTGACAAAGTTCGCAGGCGAACGACAAACATATCGCGATAAGCCTGTACGCTAAATTGTGCGCCCGTGGCATCGAAGACGGAAGCCACCTGTGCAGCCGTATATTTATCTGTTCCTTCACGCATCAGTTTGGCTGCTGTGCTGGATAAGCCAAATAGACCTTTAGCAATTTCCTGATCTCGTGCTGATCCGGCATTAAAGGTCAGTTGAATATCGACCATAGGTAAATCACGGGTTTCAACAAATAAGGTACGAACTTTGTAGCGATTGTTCAAGTCATGAATAAAAGGTGCTTGGAATGCCTGCTTTTGATTAATATTTTTTAAACTTTGCAGGAGAGGGATCGCTTGTAACTGACTGGGATTATCATTCAGATCAGGTTGGGTATCTAAATAATTTTCTGCCCAAAGGCTTGAACTGAGGCTTAAGCTGGTTAAAAGGATAAGAGAGCGAACTTTAGACATTGTAATAACCATTATTGAGCTTTCTGTTCAGGCAAAAGGTAGAGCGTACTTAAATTTTCACGGACAAAATAGGCATTAGCAACCCGCTGAATATCCTCTGCACGGACACTGGCATAATGCTGAGGCAGTTCATCCATCAGACGGTAACTCAATCCGTTTACTTCAAGGTTTCCAATCATTTTGGCCTGTCCGCTCAGACTGTCCTGACTATAAATCAGATTTGAAATAAAGCGTGTGCTGATCCGTGCCAGTTCATGCTCAGAAATAGTTTCAGTTTTTAGTAAATCAATTTCTTTCTGGATGGCCGTTTGTGCTTCTGCCAGGTTAACGCCTGGAGCCGGAAGTGCGGAAATACCAAACAGGCTATCTCCACGGTTATAAGGATCATAGGATACACTCACAGAAGTAAGCACTTTGCGGTCGCGAACCAGACGATCCTGCAACCGAGAAGAAATCCCACTATCCAGCAGGCTGCGAATAATGGTTAGAGCATAGGCATCTTGAGGATTCTTGGCGGTAGCTAGAGATTTCACATTCCAGGTCATATACAGATTAGGCACCTGAACATTGCTCTCAATTTCCATATGACGATAGCCTAAGCGCTCAAACTCGAGTACATCATTACGTGAGGGTGTGGGACGCGCCGGAATATCACCGAAATATTTCTGTACCTGAACGAGAGCTTCTTGCACATCTAAATCACCGACAATCACCAGAATGGCATTATTCGGGCTATACCAGTCTCGATACCATTTTTTAACATCACTCAGCTGAATATTATTAAGCGTTTTCATGTGACCAATCACGGGCTGACGATAGTGACTGGTGGGATAACTGATCCATCTAAAGCGTTCAAATGCCTGGGCACGCGGATTATCATCAGTACGCTGACGCCGTTCTTCCATTACCACTTTAATTTCCGGATCAAAATCTTGCTGGCGTAACAACAGGTTGTTCATACGGTCAGATTCAAGTTCTAGCGCCATCGGAAAATAGGCTTTGGGATAGAGCTGATAATAGTTCGTGTAATTGGTAAAGGTTGCGGCATTAATACTGCCCCCATAAATCCGGCTCAACCGGGTAAATTCATCATTGGGAACCTTGCTTGTGCCTTTAAACATCATATGTTCCAAAGCATGAGAGACACCGAGAATATTGCCGGACTCATCACTACTGCCGACTTTATACCAGATCTGTGTCATCACCATCGGGGAGCGATGATCTTCCCGGATAATGACTTTTAAGCCATTACCTAAATATGTTTCGATGGTGGTGCGGGATAATTCACTCTGGGTTGCGGCATGTACGGGGTTAAAACCGAAACTCAGGATGAGTACTGCGACTGGAGAAATCCGTTGTTTAATGATTCTGGATAAGGAGGAGATAGCAAAAAAAGATAGGGACACAAAGTCTTCCAATGAATAGATATTTGTATTTAGGATTATTTTTCAGAAATCTTGTATTGAAAGCAACCAAACACTGTTATTTTTTGGTTGTTTATTCATGGATTGGATTGCCCGCTCAAAACCTTGCAAGTTATGCTAGAATTCAATTTTTTAACGCAATGCTTTTCAAGGATTCGGCATGCAACAGCAATCTAATGGGCAAAACAAATTTTTGATTGATGCTGATATCGGAGATGATGATGTCACATTACCGAGTTTACCTGCGGTTAATGTGCCGATTGTAGAAACATCAAGCGCCACTGCTGAAGTTTCTGCACCTGTAGCGACAGAAGCTCAGGAAGAAGAACCTGCTACAAAAGGCGGTTTCTTTAGCCGTATGAAAGAGGGTTTAACCAAAACCCGTAAAAATCTTGCCGATGGGATGGTCAATATCCTGATTGGTGGCAAAGAAATTGACGATGAATTATTAGAAGAAGTTGAAGAACAGCTTTTGGTTGCAGACATCGGTGTTGATGCGACTAAAACGATTATTGCCAATTTGACTGAACGTACCGCACGTGGTGACCTGATTTATTCTCACTCGCTGTATAAAGCGCTTCAGGAAGAACTGGTGGCTCTGCTGGCTCCGCGTGTAAAACCACTGCATATCGATCCAAACAAAAATCCGTATGTGATTCTGGTGGTGGGTGTAAATGGTGTAGGTAAAACCACGACCATTGGTAAACTGGCAAAACGTCTGCAAGGCGAAGGTAAAAAAGTCATGCTGGCTGCGGGTGATACTTTCCGTGCTGCTGCAACTGAGCAGTTACAGATCTGGGGTGAACGCAACAATATCGCCGTCGTAGCCCAAGGTCATGGTGCTGACTCCGCTTCAGTCATTTTTGATGCTTTCGAAAGTGCGCGTGCCAAAGGTGTGGATGTTTTAATTGCGGATACTGCAGGCCGTTTGCATAACAAAGGTCACCTGATGCAGGAATTGACCAAAGTTAAACGTGTCATGCAGAAGATTGATGCGACTGCGCCACATGAAGTGATGCTGGTGGTGGATGCCGGTACAGGACAGAATGCCATTAATCAAGTTGAAATGTTTGATGAAGCAGTAGGTTTAACGGGTTTAACCATTACCAAGCTGGATGGTACTGCAAAAGGTGGTGTGCTGTTTAATATTGCCAGCCGTACGCATGTACCGATTCGCTTTATCGGTGTAGGTGAGAAAATTGATGACTTACGTCCATTCTCAGCAAAATCATTCGTTGCGGCATTGTTTGAAACTGAAAAATAATTAATGCGACTTGCATCACATAAACTCCGCTAAATGCGGAGTTTATTGTTTTAAAGGGCTTAAATGTTCTAAAAAAGCAGCATGAAAAAAACAGCAAATCCTGCCTACCTGAATAAACCCATTGTAATTGTATGGGATTTGCCTGGTGATTGAAGTTCAGGCGATATGTAGAGGGTAGAAAATGGCATTACTCAATAAAATTGGGCAGGTATTAACAAGTGACCTTACTAAGGATTTTAAATTTCCTAAAAACAGTAAAGCAGTTGAACATTTAGAATTCACTTTTGTTGAGAAATTAAAAAAGTTCCGTGGGGCTTATCAGCTAGGTAAGCGTGTGCATTATAGTCAGGCTTATCTGACCGAGCTGATTCAGGAAGCAGTGCATAGCTGTTCTTCAGCCTATAATTCACAAAGTGCACGCATTATCGTGTTATTTGCCGATTCACATCATCAATTCTGGAACATTGTGAAAGATGTTCAACGCCAGCATGTGCCGGCATCGGTCTATGAAGGGATTAGAATCAAACTGGATCAATGTGAAAATGCCTATGGCACGATTTTATTCTATGAAGATCAGAATGCTATTCAGCAATTACAGAAAAAGATTCCATTTAGTGCCGATGATTTTCCACTGTGGTCAGAGCAGACTTCCGGCATGGTACAGTTTGCTGCGTGGACTGCGCTGGCTGATTCCGGTCTGGGGGCTTCTTTGCAACATTATAATGCACAGATCAATCACCCTGTAGCTGAGCATTTTAAAATTGATGAAAACTGGTTGCTACGTGCTCAGGTCTGTTTCGGTTCAATTGAAGAAGCAATAGAAGACAAAATTGAGTCTGTAAATCCAGACAGCTTCCAAGTATTTAGCTAAGACCGGCGATTTTTGAAATTAGCATGCGCTAAGGTGATTGATACAAAGTATCAACCTTAACATCTTTGAGAATGTTCTATAAATAAAACACATTGTTATCGAAATAAGACTGTTTTGGGCAGTGAAAATGCTTAGGATGATCTTATCGGTTTTTAAATCAGAATAGAACGAGGTGAGATCATGGCATTTCTAGATCATATTAAAAAACGCCGTAGTATTTATGCCATTGGGAAAAATGTCAGCCTGGATCAGGCAGAAATTGAGCACATCATTAAAGAGGCGGTGAAACATAGTCCATCATCTTTTAACTCACAATCTTCACGCGTAGTGATTTTGTTTGGTCAATCACATGATACTTTCTGGCATATTGTGCGTGAAACTTTACGTGACTTGGTGTCAGCAGATGCTTTTGAGGCTACCAATAGCAAAATAGATGGTTTTGCGGCAGGTTATGGAACTGCACTGTTTTATGAAGACCAGAATGTCATTAAAGGAATGCAAGAAAAATTTGCGCTGTATGCAGATAATTTCCCGATCTGGTCAGAGCATGCTAGCGGTATTGCGCAGTTTGCAACCTGGACAGCTTTGGCTGAACATAATATTGGCGCATCACTACAGCACTACAATCCGATCATTGATGAAGAAGTAGCGCAAACTTTTAGTATTCCATCAAACTGGAAGCTTCGTGCTCAATTGGTATTTGGTTCAATCGAAGCGCCTCCAGGTGAAAAAACCTTTATGGATGATGCAGAACGATTTAAGACCTTCGCATAATCGATTTAGAGATGAGAAAGAAGTACTGTTAAGTACTTCTTTTTTTATATGCAATATAGCAGAAATCAGAAAATAGATAGTCTGATAAATGCTGAGTAAATTGCTGTAGAGGCAAAGTATTTGTCATAGAATTGTCATTTGTACACGGCATAGTTCAATGAAAATTTTATATATTAACCAGAATGAGTGAGAGACATGGATTTACGTATCACAGCAGCTGTAGTTGCATTATTGGGCAGCACATCAGTTTTTTCAGCCGTGACATTAACTGTACCTGAAGAAATCAAGATGATTGCAGTGAATGATCAGGAAGTACGTTCAGGTCTATTACGCTCAGATCAAACTTATAAACTGGATGCTGGTACAAATGCGATTAGTGTTCGTTATACTGAATTTTTCCAGCACAATGACAATTCACATGATATTTTAAAATCTAGCGTAGTAACTGTAAAAACTCCAGAACTTAAAGATGGTGAAGCTTATAAATTGGGTTTAATTAACGCGCCTAAAAATTTTGATGAAGCGAAAAAATATAAAGATCAGCCAATTATTGGTTTATATGATGCAAAAAATCAGCTTCTGGTTCAGCAGGTAGGAGCAAAAGATGCAGCGAAACCATTACTAGGGCAAAGTATTTTAGGAAAATCTGTGGATTTGACAACGAATAAAGTTGTAACTCCAACAAATCAGCCGGCAGCGGTCTACACTCAAACTGCAAGCACACCGAATGTGGCTACTGCAAACGTTCGGGAAAATGTATCAGTTGGTCAGCTTGATCAGCAATTAATTCAGTTGTGGAAACAGGCATCTAAAGCTGAACGACAAAAATTTATGAATTGGCTTGGCGAGCAGGCAAATTAAAATTTATTGTTCAATATTAAAAGGGATCGTATGCAACGATCCCTTTTAATAAAAACTAAACTAGTAGAAATTCACATTTGCTTAAACTTTCGGGCTAAAAATGACTGGAAAAAAGCATTAAAACTGCTAAAAATAGCAATTCAGATTAAAAAATAAACGTACGATGCGCTTTTTTGAATATTTTTAAGAAAAGCTCTTGCACTGGTTCTGAAACTGTATAGAATACGCAGCACACCAATGCAATGCATGAAACGAAACGTTAAGTGATTGGGTTGGAGCTTAAAACCGACGAGGTTTTAAGTAAGATCATTAAGAGATTATGAAGAACAACTTGTGTGGATTTTTACTGGTTGATTGATCGAAATTATTTTCATTGATTGATTGGTTTGAATTACTCGAAGTTTATTTGAGCGAAATTTAAGTCAGAAAATTGATGAGCCAAGTTTAAGAGTTTTACTTATAAAACTCGAAATGATTTTAACTGAAGAGTTTGATCATGGCTCAGATTGAACGCTGGCGGCAGGCTTAACACATGCAAGTCGAGCGGGGGTAGGGTGCTTGCACCTGATTCCTAGCGGCGGACGGGTGAGTAATGCTTAGGAATCTGCCTATTAGTGGGGGACAACGTTCCGAAAGGGACGCTAATACCGCATACGTCCTACGGGAGAAAGCAGGGG
>NZ_JBHDVN010000022.1:0-50637 GCF_046635365.1 Acinetobacter sp. NIOH-H-8 | reverse complement strand
GTCAGTACAATTTAGTGACAAGCAAAGCACGTAGTGTTCATGGATTTCTAGGAGGGATTTACGCGTCCTTGTGTGCATATCAACTGATCCATAAAAATAAGCCAACAATTCAAATTATGAAGTCATCGGCTTAAGCAGGATTCGGGTTATATTAAATAATTATTTTTAATTTTATCAGTCATTATAAGACTATAACTAACTTCATAGTAGGATAAATATAAAAAGCTTCAAACTAATCTGATTACTCTACCTTAGTTTGAAGCTTTATGATAACAATGAGGTTATCTTTATATTTAAGACAAATTTAATTGCTATGAATTAAATTTATCTTAATCACCATCTTTTGAAGCCTTATAAGCATACGCATAGTTATATCCGTACCCATAACCATTACCTGGCCCTTTTTGTACATCATTCAGAATAACACCATTAACTTTTACATTAGCCTGTTCAAAACGAGTAACAGTAATCTCAAGCTCTTTAATTTGTGTTTTACCATGACGTGCAATTAATAGATTTACACCAGCATATTGTGCAATGATGATGCCATCGGTCACAGCTAATACTGGTGGTGTATCAATCAATACGTAATCAAAACTAGCAGAAGCTTGGTCAAGAAAAACTTTGAACTTATCTGTACTGAGTAATTCAGATGGATTTACTGGACTTTTACCTCGAGTAACAAAGAATAAATTATCAACCTGTGAGTTTTGAACTACATCTTCATAGCTATTTTGATGATTTAATAGTTCGGATAAACCTGGTTGTACTTCTTTATTAAAATATTTATTTAAATAACCACGACGTAAATCACCATCAATCACTAATACGCGGCTTCCGCTTTGAGCCAAAATAGTTGCTAGGTTGGTAGTAATAAATGATTTACCAATTTCAGGGGCCGGACCCGAAAGTGCAATAATATTATTTTTGGCATTACTCAAAGCAAAATGGATTGCAGTACGCATACTGCGTAAGCTTTCAATTGCAATATCACTACTATCCTTAACCGCAAGAATAGGAATGCTCTTTTTCTTTTTCAGTAAATTGACGCGACTTTCTTGGAGAGGAGATCGAGGAACTGTTGCATATACAGGCAGATCTAACTCTCTTTCAATTTGTGCTGAATCTTTGATTCCCGAACGCATCATATTGCGCAATAAAGCAAGTAATGTTCCTAAAAAACCGCCTAAGAAAATAGATAAAATTATAATTTGTAATTTCTTTGGTTTAATCGGTTCAATTGGTTCTACGGCAGTATCAACAATACGTACATTACCAATTTCACCGGCTTTAGCGATGCGAAGTTGTTGATAAGTATTAAGTAATCCGGTATATAACTGTTGTTTAACTTCAACCTCACGATAAAGTTGTAAGTAACGACGTTGTAAATCAGGAAGCTGCTTTAAAGTATTACTCAATGCTGCAATTTTACTATTAATTGCACCGAGTTGAGCATTCATTTGTTCCATTACTGGATGTTCTTCAGTATAACGTGCAGAAGCTTCAGCAACTTTAAGTTCAAGTTCAGCTTTTTGTGTTTCTAGAGCAATACTTTGAGTCAAATACAGTTCTGATTCTTTAGTTAAGTCCACAGTATTATATTGTTGACGGAACTGGTTAAATTCACGTTCTACCTGATCTAGCTGTTGGCTCAACTCAGGGAGTTGTTCATCTAGAAACTTCAATGTTTGGGCAGATTCAGCTGAACGACGTTCAATATTTTGCTGGCTATAGGCTGTTAAGATGGCATTCAATACTTGAGTAATATGCTGTTTGTCCTGGCCCTGATAATTTAATCCAAGTACACCCGTCATTTTACCTTTTTCAGCCACTGAATAATTATTAAGTATGCGTTGCACTGCTGCAGGTAACGTCAGCTTTTTAATATTATAAGTAGAATCTAAGAGATCTTTGCTATAAATGGCAACTTTCCAAAGACCATATCTTGATTGAATTTGACTGGTTTGGTTTAAAGGAGCAGTAAATATAATTTCATTTGTTTCGGCATCAGTTAGATTATATTTATTATCATCAAAACTTAATAATAGATTTTTATTTTTAAAATAGTTCGGAATATCAAACTGTCTTACATCAAAACTTTGCTCATTATCTTTGAAGAGTACTGATTTTGTCGTATATTGGATATCATAATTATGATTTTTTAATAATCGATTCCAGATCGAATCTTCAGTACCAGAAATTACAAGGTCCAAGTTTAACTGGTTAATCACTGAGCCAAGCACAAGACGCGATTTTAAAATCTCAATTTCAGCTTGAGCAGGAGATTTTTGCTCAATCATATTAGAAAGGTCACCTAATAAAGCTGCTGATGCTCCTTTACTATCTTCTACTTGTACCAGGGCATCTACGTTATAGGTATCTGGAGTGATCCTTAGATATAATAAAGCTGCAATTAAACTCAATAATATACAGATCGTGATCAGTTTCCATTGAGCAATTAAGGAAAAAAATAATTCCTTCAGATCAATAGTATCTTCGGTATTGGCAGTTTGGCTCATAATTTAAATATCAAAAAGTGAAAATATTAAAAAACTTAAATATATTTTTTCCAGTCAGTAATGCAGTCTTGAATCAATCTACAAGTTTCATCAAAGACTGTTTGATCATGCTGATAAGGATCGGCAATATTTTTACTTTGCCAATGTCCCAGTCTAAAGGTTTTACCTTTAGCAAAAGGCCAGGTTTGTTCTATATGTTTTTGCTGATTTTGGCTCATGACTAATATTAGGTCGGCTTTTTTAATGAGTTCTGCATTCAGTTTTTTTGCAACATGAGGACTCATATCAATTCCAAAGCGTTGCATACATAGACTTGCTTTTTCATCAGCTGCATGACCAATTAAACCAGAAATACCTGCAGATTCAATATTTAAATGAGGATATTCCTGTTTTAAAAAATACTCTGCCATTGGGCTACGACAAATATTACCAATACAGACCACTAAAATATTGTTAATTTTCATTAGTTCCCCAAACGATCTAAATTATACAATGCATTTGAGAAAGGAATAACCTGGTTAACTACACGTTGCCAGCGTGCAAGACCTGAAGCATCTACATAAACAATATCATTGCTACGCATTTTAAACTGATTTGCTAGGCCAAAGTCCCCAATATTACTGAGATCCATATGATATATTTCTGTCATTGGAGAATTTATATTACTTCGTACTACATAGATTTTGCTGCGACTAGCAGAAAGTGGATTTAATCCCAAGCTTTCCCCAATTACATCGCTAAGACTCATGCCTTGGTCACGTATAGGTAGTGACTGGTTTTTACCTGACTCACCCATAACGTAAATTTTTTGATTCTCACGATTATTGACATATAGGGTGTCATTAGGCTGTATTAATAAATTATGTAGAGAGAATCCTGCTTTTTCTAATTCTAAGGTATTTAAACTATAGGAACGTCCTTCACGAACTAATGTAATAGAAGTATTATCACCTTGCTCAGGATTGATACCACCTGCCATTCCTAATGCTGTATAAACACTCACAGGTTGATCATTGAGATAAAACTGTCCACCTTTTACAACATTGCCCTGAACCGAATATCTTTTACCTTGATATGATAATACCCGAACGATGACATCCGGGGTCTTTAAGTAACGTGATAACTGACTACGTAATTCACGATTGACCTGGGCTACTGATTTTCCTGAAGCTTGATAGCGTCCAATAATTGGAAAATGAATATAGCCATCTGAATCGATCTGGA
This sequence comes from Acinetobacter sp. NIOH-H-8, assembly GCF_046635365.1. Lineage (NCBI taxonomy): Bacteria > Pseudomonadati > Pseudomonadota > Gammaproteobacteria > Moraxellales > Moraxellaceae > Acinetobacter > Acinetobacter sp. NIOH-H-8. Next base: position 46,894 of record NZ_JBHDVN010000022.1, on the reverse strand, counting down.
AGCCATTCGCTTGTGCAGACTGATCACTCGTAATATTACTTGCAGAGGTAAGTTCTGGATAAGCCCATAAATAAATAGATAAAATATCACCTGCACTCAACTGATAGCTGCGGTGTGATGTACTAAAAAGATGAGCATATTCTTGTTGAATATTATGTACAGCAGGCTGAGCAGCCATAATTGATTCTTGATCTAGCTTAATGACATTTACTGTAGTGCCTAGATCAGTTTGATAAACACCCTCACTAGGTAAGTCATTTGTTTGTAGACCAGAGGTGATTGCACACCCTGTAGTCGTAATACCACATGCCAATAAAACAGCTAATCGAAAGTGTCGCACAGGCTTTCCTAAATATTAATTTTTAGATTCATTCAAATTGGAGTTATTCTACCGAAGTTACCAGTTATATACATAACAATTTGTAACTTATTACCAGTTTTTTTTAAAGGAAAAAATTAGGTTTATAACAGATAATAATTGTATTAAATAAAATACCAAATTTTCACAAAAAATATACATTACTTTATAATTTAAGTTATTTGAGCACAAATCATAATAGAAATTTTATTGTTTTCTGATACTATTCGTGCCGAAACATGCGGACTCAGTAAGCAGTAAAGTGAGATTAAGCATTTTAAGATTATTATAGAGTGATTTTGGTAAGCCTAGTCAAGAGTTTAAATAAGGTACTCCGAAGTGGCCAGATCATATTCATTAAAAAGGCAGGTAAAGTGAAAAAAAAGGTATTGCTAGTATTTGGTACAAGACCAGAAGCTATTAAAATGGCGCCGTTAGCACTGCAATTAAAACAACAAGACAGTTGCTTTGAAACAAAAGTCTGTGCGACGGGGCAACACCGTCAAATGCTAGATCAGGTACTTAAGCTATTTAGTTTGACTCCAGATTTTGACCTTAATTTAATGAAGCCTGGCCAAACCCTATCGGATATTACTTCAGGTGTATTAAAAGGTTTGGAGCAAGTTTTCACAGAGTGGACGCCAGATGTGGTACTGGTACATGGTGATACTGCAACGACTTTTGCAGCTTCATTAGCCGCCTATTATCACAAAATTTCAGTAGGCCACGTAGAAGCAGGTTTACGTACGGGTGATATTTATTCCCCTTGGCCAGAAGAAGCCAATCGTAAGCTTACGGGCGCATTAACTACTTATCATTTTGCACCAACCCAGTCATCTTATAATAATTTAATTAAAGAAAATATTAGCCCTGAAAATATTACGATTACAGGTAACACAGTTATTGATGCGTTATTAACTGTAAAAGAAAAAGTTGAAAATGATCAAGAGATTATTTCTCAATTTGAACAGCAATTCGATTTCTTGGATTCTACTAAAAAACTGATTTTAGTCACAGGACATCGTCGTGAGAACTTTGGTCAAGGCTTTCTAAATATCTGTTCAGCTTTGGCAAATATTGCAAAACAATATCCTGATGTGCAAATTGTGTACCCTGTACACTTAAATCCAAATGTACAAAAGCCTGTGAATGAACTGCTATCGGGTATTTCTAATATTTATTTGATTGCACCGCAAGATTACCTGCCTTTTGTATATTTAATGAACCGAAGTTATTTAATTCTGACTGACTCTGGCGGTATTCAGGAAGAAGCACCTTCATTGGGCAAGCCGGTATTGGTTATGCGAGATACGACGGAACGCCCGGAAGCGGTAGAGGCGGGTACAGTAAAACTGATGGGAACGGATGCAGCACTGATACAACAGTCTGTGGTTGAGCTGCTAGAAAATACTGAATTATATGAAACAATGGCAGCAGCACATAACCCTTATGGGGATGGAACAGCCTGTAAACAGATTATTGAAGCTTTAAAGTAATAAAGAAGGTTAAAAAGAATGCAACAGTTTAATCATATTTGTGTCATTGGCTTAGGTTATATCGGTTTGCCAACAGCAGCAACTTTTGCTGCACATGGTGTAAAAGTTACAGGTGTAGATGTTAATCCACGCGCGGTAGACTTAATTAATCAGGGGAGGGTTCATATTGTAGAACCCGACCTAGATGCCTTGGTGCGAGATGTAGTTGCACAACAGAAATTATCTGCTCAACTTCAGCCATGCGAGGCTGATGCTTATATTGTGGCAGTACCTACGCCATTTAAAGATAATTATGAGCCTGACCTAAAATATATTGAAGCGGCTGCCAAAGCTTTAGCACCATTTTTAAAAACAGGTAATCTGGTAATTTTAGAGTCTACCTCACCAGTAGGTGCAACTGAGCAAATGGCAGCATGGTTGAGTGAAGCACGCTCAGATTTAACCTTTCCTCAAACCCATGGTGAGCAAGCCGATATTTTAATTGCCCACTGTCCAGAGCGTGTGTTGCCAGGTAAAGTGTTACAAGAGCTGATTAGCAATGATCGTATTGTTGGTGGAATGACACCTCGTTGTTCGCAAGCGGCAATTGATTTATACAAGGTTTTTGTAAAAGGCGATTGCATTGAAACCAATGCACGTACCGCAGAAATGTGTAAATTGACTGAAAACTCATTCCGCGATGTGAACATTGCTTTTGCCAATGAGCTTTCTATTATTTGCGACAAGTTAGATATCAATGTGTGGGAGTTGATTCAGCTTGCAAATCGTCACCCACGAGTTAATATTTTACAACCAGGCCCAGGAGTAGGAGGTCACTGTATCGCGGTTGACCCATGGTTTATTGTGTCTAAAACCCCAGAGCAAGCCCGTTTAATTCGCACTGCACGTGAAGTAAATGATGCAAAGCCAGAATGGGTTATTGATCAGGTTAAAATTAAGATTGCAGAGTTTTTACAGGCAAACCCTGAAAAAACGATTAAAGACGTTACAGTTGCTTGTTATGGTTTAGCATTTAAACCAGATATTGATGACTTGCGTGAAAGTCCTGCTTTAGAGATTACTAAAAAGCTAGCTCAGATAGGTTTAAATATTTTTGCAATTGAACCTAATATTCAAGTTTTACCTGTTAAATTACCATTAAATGTAAAGTTAATTGAATTTGAAGCGCGTGATGAAGCTGATATTCACTTAATCTTAGTGGACCATAAACAATTTAAAAAATTATTTAAAAATCAGGAAAAATCTAATTTTATTATAGATACAAAAGGTCTATTTAATTGAAACAAGCAGTATTTTCAATAGGCTATACTTTCACGGCTAAAAGTTTTATTTTTATAATAAACTATTTAGCAGTGACGTATTTAGTTTTGGAGGAGTATGGGGAATTCTCCTTATTCCTTTCAACGATTACAAGTTGTGTGGTCATAGCAAGTCTAGGCTTACTTTACTCTGGAAACGTTGTTGTTTCAAAATGGCTAGTTAAAAATAAAGCTTTCGTAGCAGATTACTTCAAAATTTCAATACTCATCATTGCGATTTTATCTTTTGTTTTTTCTATTCTATCTTACATTTTAACTGACTATTTCTTTGAATCTTTTTTTGCTATATTTTTTTTTAGTTTAGGGGTATTGTTTGAAAGTTTTTTTTATGGAAATTCAAGATATAAAGAATTATTTATTTTTGGTTTTTTAAATTTAATTATCTCAGTTGCTTTATTTTTTGCTTTAATTAAAGGTTTTAGTCTATATGGTGCAATCTTAGGCTTTATTTTTTCTAAAACAATAATTGTTATACTACAATTTAGTCAATTTTTAAAAAATTTCACTAATTTTTTTAATTTCAAACTGGCTAAAAAAAAATCTGTCTTTATTTATTTTAAAAAATTTAATGCACCTTTATTACTATCTTCTATTATTTCGGGGCCAATTTTAACCCTAATACTTTATATGCTTTCTTATTTTAGAGGTAATGAAGAAGTTGCTATTTATTCTTGGTGTTACCAAATTTATTTATTAGGTATGTTCGTTCCGGCTTCTTTAGGATCCTATTATTTAACTATTTTAAATAAAAAAGACAAGCAAGATAAGTTGGGTTTGATGAGGAAAATAACATTATTTAATGTTTCTTCTACCTTGTTGACCATATTGGTGCTGGCCTTAATATCACCGTTCCTTTTAAGTGTGAGTGAACTCTCAAACAATCCTATGGCTAAATATATATTTTTTTATTTTTTAATATGTATGTTCTTTTATAGCTTAAATTTAAGTTATATGAGTTTGTGGGTGTCTGTTGGGAAATCTTACTATCACTTTAGGATGCAATTATTATGGTCGATAGTTTCTTTAACTTTAATTTATTTCTTTGTAAGTAAATATGGTGCAATAACTCTACCATTAAGTATGGCTGTAGCTTATTTGATACAGTATATTTATCAATCATTAAAATTAAAAGAAGAGATTAAGATGTTATGAATCCAATATTTTTAATATTATTTGGAATTTTTGTAAATTTTTTTGGTTGGTATATCATCAATGAGTATGTCAAATTTTTTGGAATGTATTCAACTGAAATTATTTTTAATAAAACATATTGGGCTTCATCTATATTAGATACAGGTATTTTATATGCTGTCATTTTTATAATTGGATGTTTTTTAACTTCAAAATTGAAGAAAAATATAAAAAATTATCCAAGTAAAAATGAGTATAAATTTTATAGAGGATATGCTTATATATTTATTACTATGTTGATAGTTGGTGGAATTGCTTTTAATATTCTAAACTTTAACTTTAGTGGTTCGTTAGATAATAGAGGTGTTGATCAATTTAATAGGGATATAACAAGTGCTCTAAGTCGAATGTATTTGTTATTTGTTCCTATTTTAACTTTTTATAGGTTATCTTTTAAAGATGGCTTAAGTATAAAGATATATTGGTTATTCTTGATAACTGTTTTAATTTCATCTTTGCTATCTGGTGATAGGCGAATAATCTTCTATTTTGCCTTTTCTTATTTAGTAATTAAATTTTATGAAAATACGCATGTAACATTTAATTATAAAGTATTTATTAAAAAAATATCTATTTTATTTTTTTCCTTTCTTTTCTTCATATTTTTGTATGTTAGGAGAGCTGGTGATATAGAAAGTGAGCTTGCTCAAATAGGATTTTTAATAATTTATCCTGTATTAGGTGCATTAGGTATTAGTGCTATTTTACCAGAGGTTAAAAGTTTAATAGTAAATAGTACTGGATACCTATATGGTAGAAGTTTTTTGATGTATATTTTTTCACTGATTTTTCCAAGTTTTATTCTATATTTTTTAGGTGGAGATGAATTTTATTTTAGATCTTCCTTATATTTTAATGAGCTATTTAATGATAATCCAAATATGGGTTATGATTTTATGATGATTGCTGATTTTTATTGGAATTTTGGATATTTGGGATATCTTCTCTATATTATAATGGTGTTTTTTATATTTAACTTCTTAATAAGTAGAAAGGTTTTAAATAATCCAAAATATCAAGGTGTAGCTGCTATGTTGGTAGTGTTTTTTGTAGCTAGTCAAAGATCAGACTTTGGTTTATTTTTAAAATCATTTATTTATACATCTATATTATACTTAATGCTTTATTATTTCTTTCCTAAAAGAAAGGTTAACTAAATGAATATCTTTATTTGGATGAATATTCCTTCACATCATCAATCACAGTTCTTTGATGCTTTAAATAAAGTGTGTTCAAAATTTAAAGTTTATTATTATGGAAAGGTTCCAGCTAGCCGTAGTGAAATGGGGTGGAAAGATGATATTAAACTTAAGAGTTATGAGACTTATATAGAGCCTGAAAGTTTCGAATTAAATCTAGTCGATTTGCGAGAGTATATTCATATCTTGCCAGGTTATGGTCACCCCTTGTTAATTAAACTGCGTAATTATTTTTCTAAAAACAATATTAAATGGGTTCATTGGAGTGAAAAGTCACGTACAGGAATCTATTGGTATTTATCATTTTTTAAGAAAAAATTACATGCAAGATATATAAATAAATTTGCGTTAGGGGCTCTAGCAATAGGAAACCAAGCTGAATCTGATTTTATTAATTGGGGGGTTAGAAGAGAAAAAATAGAAATTTTACCTTACTCCTTTAATAGTTTAAATTATAGGTTACCTGATCAAAAAATTTTGTCTTTTAAAAAAAATAGATTTGCTTTTCTATTTGTAGGAGCATTATGTAAGCGTAAGGGGGTTGATATACTATTAGAAGCATTTTCTAATAGTTTTAAAGGAGATGTTCAATGGTGTTTAATATTAGTTGGAAATCAAAAAAAAGATATCAATTGTGAGGATATTGTGAATAAGCTTGGCATCAAAGATCAAGTTTTTTTTAGAGATGTAATATCTTCTAATGACATCATGAGTGCTTATAAAGCAGCTGATATTTTTATTTTACCTAGTCGGCATGATGGTTGGGGAATGGTTGTTAATGAAGCTGTTTATTGTAATTTACCTGTAATTGTATCGGATGCTGTAGGTGCATCAGAACATTTAGTGCAGTCTGGCAGAAATGGATTTGTTTTTAAGTCTAATCATGTTGAGTCATTAGCAGAACAAATGCTGAAGTATAAAGATGCTCAATTGATAGATAGACATAAAAAAAGCACTAGAGAAATTTTTTCTAAATATTCAAGTGATAGTTTGTCGAAACATCTGGTTGATATTTTAAAGACTTGGATGAGCAAAAAATGAAGATTTTTCTAGACTGTAGTTTGTTGAGTATTGGTGGTGGAATACAGGTAGGGTTAAGTATTATTCAAAATATAGTCCATGACCCTGACATTGAGACAATCGTGGTATGTACACCACAGATCGATGCACAGATCGATGAATCTTCAAAACAGAAATTGAAAGCTTACCATGTCGTTCCGAATGTTCCATTTTATAAAAAAAGAGATCAGGGAAATTATATTCGCCAGCTAGAGCAAAAACATAAACCTGATTTGGTTTTTACTGTTTTTGGCCCGTCTTACTGGCGTTCTGAAACTAAAAATATTCAAGGCTTTGCACTTGGGAAAATGCTTTATCCCGAGATTAGAAAGTTCTATCCATCTAAAATCTCCCGTTTTAAAGAAGCTTTATTTGATTTTATTAAACAGAAGTTTTTCTTTAAAAATGTTGATAATTTTTTAGTTGAAACTGAGGTTGTGAAAGCACGTCTTGTTGATAAATTTAATATTTCATCTGAGAAGATTTATGTAATTAGTAACAGTTATAGTCCAGCCTTTGAAAAAAGGCTTCAGGAAAGAAAAGAGCATGTTTCCCCTGATGAGTCTGTAACGACGATATTCGTACCAGCAAGCTTTTATGTTCATAAAAATCTATTAATTCTTCCAAAAGTATTATCGGAATTGAAAAAGTTAAATGATAAAAAAGTGATTTTGAAATTTACGGTACCTGTAAATTCTGCTGGGTGGGAAGAGATCAGCAAGAGTGCTGTCGAATATGAAGTACTCGATCAAATAAAGACTGTGGGGCATGTTCCTAACCATCTAATTTGTGATGAATATTTATCATCCTCCTTTGTACTTTGTCCTAGTCTTGTAGAGTCTTCTACTGCTGTATTCCCTGAGAGTTTTATTGCTGAACGGCCATTACTGGTTTCAGACAGGGACTTTGCAAGAAATTTATGTGGTGATGCAGCGTTATATTTTGATCCGCTAGATGCAGGGGATATCGCACGTAAAATTGATGCTCTTCTTAAAAATGTACAACTTCAACAAAAATTATTAGATGCTGCAATTAATGTGTTGCATAAAAATTATTTATCTCCAGCTGAAAAATGGGAACAGCAACGTTTATTGCTTAAGAAATTAGTGAATTCACAATAGTTTAGGTTTGATTATGAAACAAATCCTTCAAGATATGGCAAAAGGCGGTACAACTGTAACCGAAGCACCAGTACCACAGTGCTCTAAAGGGCATTTACTTATTTCCACCACTACTTCGCTTATTTCAGCAGGTACAGAGCGCATGTTAGTCGGTTTTGGTAAAGCCTCTATGTTAGACAAGGCGCGCCAGCAACCAGAAAAAGTAAAAATGGTTCTTGAGAAAGTCCAAACAGATGGGCTGCTTACTACCTATGACGCAGTAAAGTCCAAACTGGCACAACCTTTACCACTTGGTTATTGTAATGTAGGTATAGTTCATAAAGTTGGGGTAGGTGTAGAAGACTTTAAAGTTGGTGATCGTGTTGTTTCAAATGGTCCACATGCAGACATGGTCAAAGTACCGAAAAACCTATGTGCAAAAATACCCGACAATGTAGCCGATGAAGCAGCTTCTTTTACAGTTGTTGCCAGTATTGGTTTGCAAGGCATTCGTCTGGCACAACCAACCATAGGTGAAAGCTTTGTGGTTACAGGTGCTGGCTTAATTGGCTTACTCACCATTCAAATGCTAAGAGCAAATGGCTGCCGTGTATTGGCTATTGACTTTGACCAAAGCAAACTCGAATTGGCTAAGCAGTTTGGTGCAGAAGTCTGTAACCCTGCCAAAGGTGAAGACCCTGTTGCTGCAGGTTTAGCATTTAGCCGTGGTGCAGGGGTAGATGGTGTCATTATTACTGCATCAACTAAAGTGAGTGATCCTGTTACACAAGCCGCGCGTATGAGCCGCAAACGCGGACGTATTATTTTAGTTGGTGTAACAGGTTTAGAGTTAAATCGTGCAGACTTCTATGAAAAAGAACTTAGCTTTCAGGTGTCATGTTCTTATGGACCAGGTCGTTACGATGCTGCTTATGAAGAAAAAGGACAGGATTACCCGGTAGGATTTGTTCGCTGGACAGAACAGCGTAACTTTGTTGCAGTGTTGGATATGATGGCGGCAGGCACATTAAATGTAGATGCCTTAATTACCCATCGTTTTGAATTTGAAGATGCGCCAAAAGCTTATGATGTTTTAACAGAAGATAAATCAGGTTTGGGTATTTTACTTAAATACAATTCGGCCGTAGAAACACGAACAGAAAAGAAAGTCATTTTAAAACCAATTCAGATTGATGCACAAAATGCTGTCGTTGGTTTTATTGGTGCAGGCAATTATGCTTCACGTATTTTAATTCCTGCATTTAAAAAAGCGGCTTCACAACTGCATACCATTGTAACTTCTGGTGGTATTAATGGGGTGATTCATGGTGAAAAGGCAGGATTTGCAGAAGCATCGACAGATATAGATGCTTTATTAAATAATAAAGATGTAAACACTGTAGCAATTGCAACACGACATAATAGTCATGCCTACTTTGTAGAAAAAGCACTGTTAGCGGGTAAAAATGTTTTTGTAGAAAAGCCATTGGCATTGACGGTAGAAGAAATAGAGAAAGTTGAACAGGCTTATAATCACAATATAGAAAATAAACAATATGCTCGTGTCATGGTGGGCTTTAACCGTCGTTTTGCACCTCAAGTGCAAAAAATGAAAGCCTTGCTAGACACGGTTAAAGAACCTAAAAGCTTTATTATGACTATGAATGCAGGTGCGATTCCTGCAGATCACTGGACACAGGATAATGCAGTAGGCGGTGGGCGTATTATTGGTGAAGCATGTCACTTCATAGATTTAATGCGCTTTTTAGCAGGTTCAAAAATTGTGTCTGTTCAAGCTAGACGTATGGGTGAAACTGATGCTGTACAAGTCCTTGAAGATAAAGCAAGCATTACTTTAGGTTTTGAAGATGGTTCATTTGGAACAATTTTCTATTTGGCGAATGGAGCATCAAGTTTTCCTAAAGAGCGAGTAGAAGTCTTTGCTGCAGGCCGTGTATTACAACTGGATAACTTCCGTAAACTTAAAGGTTTTGGCTGGTCTGGCTTTAACAAAATGAATTTGTGGCGTCAGGACAAAGGGCAAGATGCTTGTGCGGCTGCTTTTGTTGAGAGTATTCGTCAAGGCAAAGAGTCACCTATTCCAGCAGATGAGATCTTTGAAGTTGCACGTATGACCATTCAAGCCGCTGAAATTTTACGGGCTCAGACATGAGTGTATTTATAAAGGGGAAAACAGCCTTAGCATTAGGGCTGTTTAACTTATTTCGAGTTTTTAAATACCGTTTAGGTGTCAAAACAGGGTTAAATCCTGTACAAAAACTTGCTGCAAAAATGCCTGAGGGGCAATTTTTTAATACTACGCCCGAGTGTACTAAGGTAAAAAACTTTCCTAAAACCTTACAGGCTTTTGGTTATTTGGAATATCCTTTAACACAGGGTATTCCCAACTGGTTTTATAGTCCGTTAACCCAGTATGAGTTTCAAAACAGTCATTTGGCTTGGTATAAAATTCCAGATTTTGATGCAAATGTAGGTGATATTAAAGGTATTTGGGAAGCTTCGCGTTTTGATTGGGTACTCAACTTTGTTCTGCAAGCTCAACAACATAATGATGAAGCACTGCATGTGTTAGATGCGTGGTTAAACGACTGGTGCCAGAAAAATGCTGCCTATTTAGGGCCCAACTGGAAATGTGGGCAAGAAGCCTCTATTCGGGTCATGCATTTAATTGCAGGCTTAATTGGTTTAAATCAACTGACACAACCGAGTCAAAATATACAGCAACTTATAGCATTACATTTAAAACGGATTGCACCTACCATTGATTATGCAATTGCCCAAGACAATAACCATGGTACTTCTGAAGCGACAGCACTTTTTATAGGTGGGGCATTACTCAATCATGTGACACCTAAACCAGAATATAAAGCATGGCGAGAACTTGGGCAGAAGTGGTTGGAAAATCGAGCTCAAAAACTGATTATGGCAGATGGTGGATTTAGCCAATATTCAGTGACTTATCATCGTGTCATGCTAGATTCATATAGTTTGGCAGAGATTGTACGGCAGCAACTCAATTTAAAAGCATTTTCTGATGTTCTTTATCATCAATTGCTAAAAGCAACCAACTGGCTGTATGTGCTTACACAAGAAACAAGTGGCGATGTACCCAATATTGGTGCAAATGATGGCGCGCGCTTGTTGGCTGTTTCTGCAACAGATTATCGGGATTTTAGGCCCAGCGTACAATTAGCCAGTACTTTATTTGCAGCGCAGAGTTATTATGCAGATCAAGGAACTTATGATGAAAGTTTGGCTTTTTTTAAACTAGATAAAAAAGTAGTAAATCTTTCAAGCGTCCCTCAAAAAGATCAATTTTTTTCTAAAAGTGGTTTGATTACTGCGCAAAAGCGCAATTTCTTTATTGCATTCAAACTGCCTGTTTTTAAGTTTAGACCGAGCCAGTGCGATGCCTTACATTTAGATGTTTGGTGGAAAGGGCAAAATATTTTACGGGATGGCGGTACGTATAGTTACAATTCTACACCAGAAGATTTAGAGTACTTTAGCGGTGTTGCCAGTCATAACACGGTACAATTTGATGGGCATCAGCAAATGCCTCGCTTAAGTCGTTTTCTGTTTGCTGCATGGTTAAAGCCGAGTCAACTAAATTATCAACCAGATCAGTTTAACTGTGCTTATCAGGATTATTGGGGATGTAAACACAAGCGGGAAGTTGCACTCAAAGATCAGAGTATTCAAGTGACAGATACAATTTCTGGTTTTAAAACACAGGCTGTTTTAAGGTGGCGTTTACAACCAGACCGGTGGCAATTGCAAGGCAATGTCCTGAGCAACGGTCACATCAGTATTGTGGTTCATTCAGAATCAAAGTTAACACTGCAATTGGTGCAGGGTGAAGAGTCAAGATACTATTATCAAAAACAGTCTTTACCTGTACTGGAAATTAAAGCAACTCAAGCAACAAGTATTACTACGGTTATTCAAGACTTAACATGAAAATTCTATACTTCCACCAGCATTTTTCTACGCCCAAAGGTTCTGCGGGTATTCGCTCTTATGCCATGGCTCAAGCACTTATTCGCAATGGTCATCAGGTCACAATGGTATGTGGCTCATTTGGTGCAGGGCAGACAGGGTTAACCCAAGCATTTGAAAATGGAATGCGTCGGGGGGTAGTCGATGGAATTGAAATTATTGAGTTTGAATTACCATATTCAAATAGTCTTTCGTTTTTAAAACGGATTTTAATTTTTTTAAGCTTTGCTTTTAAATCAATTAAAGTAGCATTTACAGAACAATATGATGTGCTATTTGCAACCACTACACCACTTACAGCAGGTATTCCAGGTGTTTTTGCAAAATGGCTACGTCGTAAACCTTTTGTATTTGAAGTCCGTGATTTATGGCCAGAACTACCTAAAGCGATGGGGGTGATTAAAAATCCAATTGTATTGTGGATGATGTCTATATTGGAGTGGGTGTCTTACCATTCAGCAGACCGTTTGGTTGGACTATCGCCAGGTATCGTAGAAGGTATTGTCAAACGTGGTATTGATCCAAAAAAAGTGGCATCTATTCCAAATGGCTGTGATTTAGATATTTTTGCCCAAGAACAACAGGCTTGGCGTCCTGAACAGGTAAAAAGTACTGATTTAATGGCAATTTTTACGGGGACACATGGTTTAGCCAATGGTTTAAATGCAGTCATTGATGTGGCTGTTGAGCTACAGCAGCGTAAAAGAGAGGATATTAAGCTAGTATTGGTGGGGGATGGAATGCAAAAGCAAGCCCTACAGCAGCGCGCTACAGACTTAAAACTGAACAATATTATTTTTCATGATCCAGTAAATAAAACCAAGCTAGCAGGCCTCATGGCAAGTGCCGACGTGGGATTGCAAATTTTAGCCAATGTGCCTGCATTTTATTATGGTACTTCTCCAAACAAGTTCTTTGATTATATTGCAGCTGGTTTACCTGTGTTGAATAACTATCCTGGCTGGTTAGCGGAATTAATTCAACAAAAACATTGTGGTTTTGCTGTGCCACCTGAAAATCCTCAAGCTTTTGCCGATGCGTTGGAATATGCGGCAGATCATCGTGATGAGCTTGTGGTCATGGGCGAAAATGCACAGAATTTAGCCCGTTCTCAGTTTAACCGTCAGGAACTTTCGCAAAAATTTGCTGAGTGGGTAACGCAAGGATAATGTAATGTTAAAACGCCTCCTCGATATTATTATTGCTTCCATTGCCCTCATTTTACTGTCACCACTGTATTTTTATGTGGCACATAAAGTGAAAAAGAATTTAGGTTCGCCCGTTTTATTCCGTCAGGTGCGCCCCGGTTTACATGGTAAACCGTTTGAAATGATCAAATTCCGCACCATGAAAGATGCAGTAGATGCACAAGGCAATCCGCTGCCGGACAGTGAGCGATTAACCCCTTTTGGTAAAATGCTGCGTTCTAGTAGTCTGGATGAAATGCCAGAACTTTGGAATGTCATTAAGGGCGATATGAGCATCGTCGGACCACGCCCACTACTCATGGAATACTTACCGTTATATAACCAAGAACAAGCCAAACGCCATGATGTAAGACCGGGTATGACCGGTCACGCGCAGGTCAATGGCCGCAATGCCATTAGCTGGGAAGAAAAATTTAAACTCGATACCTGGTATGTCGAAAATCAGTCGATTTGGCTCGACTTTAAAATCATGTTTAAAACGGTACATAAAGTTTTAGCAAAAGATGATATCAGTGCCGAGGGTGAGGCGACCATGACACGCTTTACTGGCTCACAACGCAAGGACGAAATATAATGAAAGCTTTATTTATTGCTGTGTATGGTGCAAGTGGTTTTGGTAAAGAAGTTATGCCATTGGTTCGCCAGCAATTTCCTACCTTAGCCAAAGAAAACTTCGTTTTCATCGATGATGGCCAAGCTGGCAATAATTTAAATAGCTATGCTGTTCTAAGTTATCAGGATTTTCTCGCCAGACCACATACCCATAAGGCTGTAACCATTGCTATCGCAAATAGTCAAGTTCGTGAAAAACTGGTTCAGCGTTTAAATGGGGACCAGATACAGCATCTAGATGTTCATGCAGGCAATACAGTTATTCTAGATGAGGTCCATATTGGTGAAGGGAGCTTACTTTGTCCTTTCACTTGTCTGACATCCAATATCAAAATTGGAAAATTCTTTCATGCCAATATTTATAGCTATATCGCTCATGACTGTATCATTGGTGATTATGTCACCTTTGCTCCTGGGGTGAAATGCAATGGCAATATCCATATCGAAGACCATGCCTATATTGGTACAGGTGCCGTGATCAAACAGGGTACACCTGACAAACCTTTGGTGATTGGCAAGGGTGCCGTAGTCGGTATGGGCGCAGTCGTCACCAAAAGCGTACCACCGGGCGTCACGGTGATCGGTAATCCGGCACGAATTCTAGAGAAAAAATAAGCTTTTCAATTTTAAAAATTCAGGACACATCATGTTAAATACTGTATTTGAACCATGGCCAAGTTTTACTCAGGAAGAAGCGGATGCAGTTTCCCAGGTTTTATTGTCGAATAAGGTCAACTACTGGACCGGACAGGAATGCCGTGAGTTTGAAAAAGAATTTGCTCAATTTGCTGGTACACAATATGCAGTAGCCTTGGCGAATGGTACCGTGGCGCTCGATGTGGCTTTAAAAGCACTGGGTATCGGGGCAGGGGATGATGTCATTGTCACCTCACGTACCTTTCTGGCTTCAGCCAGTTCCATTGTGACCGCGGGAGCAAATCCAATTTTTGCCGATGTTGAACTGGATTCACAGAATATCTCGCGCCGTACCATTGAAGCAGTCATTACGCCGAATACCAAGGCTATCATTTGTGTCCATCTGGCCGGCTGGATGTGCGACATGGACCCGATCATGCAGCTGGCTTCCGATAAAGGCCTGTATGTGATTGAGGACTGTGCCCAAGCCCATGGTGCCGTGTATAAAGGAAAATCTGCAGGTTCAATCGGTCATATTGGTGCCTGGTCATTCTGTCAGGATAAGATCATGACCACTGGCGGTGAAGGCGGCATGGTCACTACCAATGATGAAAACTTATGGAAAAAAATGTGGTCTTATAAAGATCATGGTAAAAACTTTGACAGTATATATAACAAACAGCATCCACCGGGATTCCGCTGGTTACATGACTCTTTTGGTACGAACTGGCGCATGATGGAAATGCAGGCTGTGATTGGACGGATTCAATTGAAAAAGATGTCCGAATGGACAGCACAGCGTAATGCAAATATGGAAAAAATTTATGCTGCATTTGCAGATAGCCCATATTTTACAGTTCATCGTCCATCCGATGATTATGTACATGCTGCTTATAAATGCTATGTACAAGTTAATACTGATGCTTTACCAGAAGGCTGGTCACGTGACCGAATCATGAATGAAATTAATGCCGAAGGTGTACCATGCTTTAGTGGGTCTTGTTCAGAAGTCTACCTGGAGCATGCTTTTGATGGCACGCCATGGCGTCCAAAAGAGCGTTTAAAGAATGCTCAAAAACTGGGTGAAACCAGTCTAATGTTCCTCGTGCATCCAACGTTAACAGAAAATAATATTCAAACAACTAAAGATGTTATTCAGCAGGTGATTAGTCGCATATAATTCTCTAGGATTCAATCATGTAAAGTGTATCTTTATAGGTACACTTTAAACATTTATCCAAGTTTTTACCTCAATTCTCTCTAATATTTAATATGGGGTAAAAATTTATAAATAATTATTGAGAAGACACAGCAAGTGAAATCTATCATTCTACCTTTAGTTGAATCTCCACGTGCGGCTAAACAGACATTTTTAGTGATTTTGGACTTCTGCATATTTCCCGTCCTGATCTGGCTTTGCTATGCCATTCGTCAATTCGATCTGGGTGCAGAAGTCGTTCCCAATATTCCTTTTGGTACAGTTTGGGTTAGTGCCATTGCCGTATTGGCTTTATTTGTTTGTGGTGTTTATCGGTTTATTGTTCGTACTTTTAATGAATTTTTTATTGTTAAATTAGGGCTAGCCACTGTTCTGGCAGTCATTGGTTTGTATTTGCTTGCGTATGCCACACATGCGTTCATTCCTACTTCTATTCCTTTGATGTTTGGCTTCATGATGTTTGCCTGGGTCTGGTTTAGTCGGGGATTGATCCGCTTTATTGTTCGTTCTTACTTATATGCAGGAGTATCGAAAAAACGGATTGCCATTTACGGTGCAGGTTATGCGGGACAGCAGGTTGCAGCAACTTTAAATCGTTCTAATGAACATTTACCAGTCATGTTTATTGATGATAATCCTTCATTGAGCGGTCAGAATATTGGGGGAATTCAAGTTTATGCGCCAGAAACTGCATTAAAATCTTTTACCAAACTACGTATTGATGAAATTCTGATTGCTCTTCCTTCAGTGGGACGTATCCGCAAAAGCGAGATTGTAAAATTTTTAGAACCTGCCCATTTAAAAATTACTGAAATTCCAGGGCTGACTAAACTGGTCAATGGTGAAATTCGAGTTTCTGATATTCAGGAAGTCGATATTATTGACCTTTTAGGACGTGATCCAGTTCCTCCAGTAGCAGAACTACTAGAAAAAAATATCAAAGATAAAGTCGTGATGGTTACAGGGGCAGGAGGCTCCATTGGCTCAGAGCTATGTCGTCAAATTATTAAAAATCAACCGGTAAAACTTATTATCTATGAGCTGACAGAGTTTGCTTTATATAGTATCGATAAAGAATTACGTCTTAGTGCCAGCTGTGAAATTATTCCAATTCTAGGTTCGGTAGTGGATGAAAGTAAACTGGAACGGGTCATTGAGCAATACGGTGTTCAAACCGTCTATCATGCTGCTGCTTATAAGCATGTTCCTTTAGTAGAATGTAATCCATTGGCCGGCTTAAAAAATAATGCGGTAGGGACGGCCTTTAGTGTCAATGCTGCAGTCAAAAAAGGGGTCGAGACCTTTGTATTGATTTCGACTGACAAGGCGGTACGACCAACCAATGTGATGGGGGCTACCAAACGTATGGCAGAGCTTTATTGTCAGGCCATGGCGGAAGCACAGAATCAAACCCAAATTAGTATTGTACGTTTCGGGAATGTCTTGGGTTCATCGGGTTCGGTTGTCCCCTTATTTAAGCAGCAGATTGCCAAGGGTGGACCTATCACTGTCACTGATCCTGAAGTGACACGTTTCTTTATGACAATTCCTGAAGCTTCGCAGTTAGTGATTCAGGCAGGTGCTTTAGGCACAGGTGGCGATGTATTCCTGCTCGATATGGGGGAGCCAGTGCGAATCCAAGATCTGGCTCGTCAAATGATTTCACTGAGTGGCTTAAAGGTGAAAGACAGTCAAAATCCCGATGGTGACATTGAAATCCAATACACAGGACTGCGTCCAGGTGAAAAACTATATGAAGAGCTGTTAATTGACCAGGAAAATACAGAGATTACTTCACATAAGCGAATTTTAAGATCAGTAGAAAAGCATTATCCTTTAGCTGAAATTCTGGAAGTATTTAATCGTATGCATGTGCTGACAGCGACTCAGAGTGATGTGGACTGGGCATTAATGCAGCTTGAACATTATGTCGATGGTTATCAGCGTGGTCAGGAAATTAAAGTAAATTAAAGTTGGAAATAATTAGGTTGAATAACATGATTAAAAAAGCAATTCTCCCTGTTGCAGGGCTTGGCACACGTTTTTTACCAGCCAGCAAATCCATTCCCAAAGAAATGGTGACGGTAGTTGACCGTCCGGCAATTGAATATGTGGTAAAAGAGGCGATTGCAGCTGGAATTGAGCAAATTATTTTGGTGACGCATTCTTCCAAAGCATCGATTGAAAATTACTTTGATCGTAACTTTGAACTTGAAACTACACTTGAGCAAAAAAATAAAACCGATTTGCTTAAAGAAGTTACTGAAATTTTACCCCCTCATGTTAGTGTGATTAGCGTACGTCAGCCACAACCTTTAGGCCTGGGTCATGCGGTACTTTGTGCTAAAGCTGTCATTGGTGATGATGACTTTGCTGTCCTGTTGCCGGATGTTCTGGTTAAGGATCAAGATACTCAAAATGACCTGTCTCGTATGATTCAACGTTATGAACAATTTCATGCATCACAAATCATGGTTGAGGCAGTTCCTGATCATCTGGTTGATCAATATGGGATTGTGGATGTTTCAGCTTCGCCTGCGGAGGGTGAAAGCACGGTGATGCAAGGTATTGTGGAAAAGCCGGCGATTGGTACTGCCCCGTCGAATTTATCTGTGGTAGGTCGTTATATCCTTCCTGCAAAGATTATGCATTTACTGGAGCAGACACCGAAAGGGGCAGGCAATGAAATCCAGTTGACTGATGCGATTGCACTATTGCAGCAAACAGAAGTTGTCGAAGCTTATCGGATGAAAGGTCAAACCTTTGATTGTGGTAGTAAGCTCGGCTATCTTAAGGCTGTATTGCATTATGGTGTAGATCATCCCAAACTCGGTGCTGAATTTAAAGCATTGATTCAGGAACTCGCCTTATAATAAAAAAGGGATACTATGAAAGTCGCAGTATTAGGAAAAACCTTATTCTCGGGGGTCATTTCGGCCCTGTTAGCTGAATGTGGTCATCAGGTCGTATGGTGTAATAGCTTCAATACAGGTGAGCCTGCTCGAACTTACTTTCAGGATGAATCCTTACAACTATTATTACAAAAACAGGAAGAATCCGGTTTTTTAAACTGTTGTGATTTTCAGCATCTGAATTTTAATCAGGATGTCTTTTTCTTCAGTTTTAATGCGACGGAAGAGCAACTGGCATTTCAGATGTTAAATACCATTCATCATGCCTGCTTTGCGCACCCTAAACTGATGATTAATGCATCCACCTTTGGTTTGCATGGTACAGCGCGATTCCAGCAACTTTTACCGAATGATGACTGGGTCTATCTTCCAGATATTATTCAGGAAGGAAATGCTATACGCAGTTTCGTTCAAGCGACTCAACTGATTGTGGGTTGCGATCAGCCAGATGTACAGCTCAAAGTTAGAGAGTTGTTACGTCCCTTGTTCCCTCGTGCCCAGCAATATCTGTTTATGCCTATTCTGGATGCAGAATTTACCAAGTTGAGTATTTCCGGCATGTTGGCTACCCGGATCAGTTATATGAATGATCTGGCGAGCGTTGCTGAAAAACTGGGAATTGATATTGAGCAAGTCCGTCAGGGTATGGCGGCAGATAATCGTATTGGTTCGGCTTATTTATTTCCAGGTGTGGGCTTTGGTGGAGAAAACTTTTCTCATGATATCCGGACACTGACCCACGCCGTAGCAGATTCAGGGGTGAAAAACCAGTTACTGGAACAGGTGTGGGATATCAACGAGCAACAGAAAGAATTGTTATTCCGGA
Source organism: Acinetobacter sp. NIOH-H-8 (assembly GCF_046635365.1). Lineage (NCBI taxonomy): Bacteria > Pseudomonadati > Pseudomonadota > Gammaproteobacteria > Moraxellales > Moraxellaceae > Acinetobacter > Acinetobacter sp. NIOH-H-8. The sequence goes on along the minus strand of NZ_JBHDVN010000022.1, from coordinate 27,739 downwards.
AGTTGTGGAATTACTTCCGTGGAGACCTACAAGGGAAAACAGTCGCCATCTGGGGAGCTGCATTTAAAGAAAATACGCCAAGTATCCAGCAATCTCCGGTACATGCCATGTTGGCAGCATTGTGGGCACAAGGTGCGACAGTGAAATTGCATGATCCACAGGCTTTGACCAATATTGAACAGATTTATGGTCAACGTAGCGATTTAATTTTATGTGAAGACCAGTATCAGGCAGTAGAAGATGCAGATGCATTGTGTTTAATCACGGCCTGGAAACAGTATGGTAGCCCGGATTATGCTTATCTCAGCAAGTTGATGCAGCATCCTTTGATTCTGGATGGACGTAATCTCTATGACCCTGCTTATATCAAGTCACGCGGTTTTAACTATATTGGGGTGGGACGTTGATGTTAGACCAGCTTAAATCAGACCAGAATAGCAATAATGCTTATAAAAAGCTGAATTCTGTAAAAGAAAAATTGAAATCGATCCATTTACGCCAACTCTTTGCAGCAGATCCTGAACGGTTTAACCAATACTCGGTGCAATTTGAACAGGTAGTTTTTGACTATAGCAAACATAGAGTCAATCATGATGCTGTGCAGCATCTGATTGAATGGGCAGAGACACAAAATCTAAGATCCTGGATCGGGTCCTTATTTTCAACTCAGACGATTAACTATACTGAACAACGTGCTGCCATGCACTGGGCCTTACGTTTGCCGAAAGAGGATCAACAGCATGAAGATCTGGCAGCTGAAGTTCATGCTCAGCTAGACCGTATGTATGCTTTGGTCGAGCAGATTCATGCCGGACAACGCCGTGGCGCTACCGGTGAAGTCATTCAGGATGTAGTGAATATCGGGGTAGGGGGATCTGACTTAGGGCCGTTAATGGTTAGTCATGCGCTCTCGGATTTCAAATATCAATCTGCCAAACCCTTGAATGTGCATTTTGTATCGACGATGGATGGTAGCCAGCTATCTGAATTGCTGCATCAGTTACGTCCGGAAACCACGCTTTTCATTATTTCTTCCAAGTCATTTGGAACGATTGATACCTTATCCAATGCTCAAACAGTGCGTTTATGGCTGGAAAAATCTTTAGGCCAGCATCCTTCTATTGTGAAGCATCATTTTATTGGGGTATCCACTAAACCTGAAAAAATGACAGCCTGGGGAATTGCACCCGAAAATCAGCTGTTGTTATGGGAGTGGGTCGGTGGGCGTTATTCTCTCTGGTCGTGTATTGGTTTGCCGATTGCACTCAGTATTGGAGTGGACGGTTTTAAACAACTGCTTGCTGGTGCTTATGCCGTAGATCAGCATTTCCAGTACAAGCCTCTGGAACAGAATATTCCAGTATTAATGGGCTTACTGGGTGCCTGGAATACAAATTTTCTGGATATTCAGACCCATGCGATCTTGCCTTATGATGGACGTCTGAAATATTTCGCGTCTTATTTGCAGCAACTGGAAATGGAGTCCAATGGTAAATCCATCCAGCGCAATGGTGAAAAAGTACAGCTCGACACTTGTCCGATTATTTGGGGCGAAGTTGGACCAAACGCCCAACATGCCTTTTATCAGCTGTTACATCAAGGCACCCAAGCAGTCAGCTGTGATTTTATTGCTCCTGTTAAACGTTATAACAGTCAACAATATACTTATGTTGATAATGCTGATGCTTTGATTGAACAGCATCATCTGGCTTTATCTAACTGTTTGGCACAATCACGTTTACTGGCATTTGGTAATGATGCCTTGGATCAAACTGAATTGCAGGGTTTACCAGCTTATAAACAATATGAGGGTAACCAGCCAAGCAGCACTATTTTATTACAGGAATTAAATCCTTATAGTCTGGGAATGCTGATTGCGTTATATGAGCATAAAGTTTTTGTGCAGTCGGTACTGTGGAATATTAATCCATTTGACCAATGGGGCGTAGAAAAAGGTAAGGAAATTGCCAATCAGTTATTGCCTATACTGAATGGTGAGCAAACTGATATTAGCGGTTTAGATGGTTCAACCCAGGGTTTGATTAAAATCCTAAAAGCTTGATTAAAATTGAATTAGGAAAGATATGGCTAAAATTTTAGTAACGGGTGGAGCAGGTTATATTGGTTCACATACCTGCTTGGAACTATTAAATACTGGGCATGACGTCGTAGTATTGGATAATTTATCCAATAGCTCGGTTGAGTCTTTAAATCGTGTCCAGCAGTTGGCTCAAAAAAGCCTGAAATTTGTCGAAGGTGATATTCGGGATAGTCAGATCCTAGATCGAATATTCCAGGAAAATACCATTGATGCGGTGATTCATTTTGCTGGTTTAAAAGCAGTTGGTGAAAGTCAACAAATTCCATTAGCTTATTTTGATAATAATATTGCTGGTTCAATTAGCCTGGTGCAAGCGATGGAGCGAGCTCAGGTTTTTAAACTGGTATTTAGCTCGTCTGCAACTGTCTATGACGAAGCCAATATTTCTCCGTTAAATGAAGAAATGCCAACAGGTATGCCAAGTAATAATTATGGGTATACTAAATTAATTGTAGAACAGATTCTAGAAAAACTAGCAATTGCAGACACACGTTGGTCAATTGCCTTATTGCGCTATTTTAATCCGGTAGGTGCACATAAAAGTGGCCAGATCGGAGAAGATCCACGAGGGATTCCAAATAATCTAATGCCTTATGTGACTCAAGTCGCTGTAGGTCGTCGTGAAAAACTATCTATTTTTGGTAATGACTATAACACAGTAGATGGGACTGGAGTACGTGATTATATTCATGTGGTTGATTTAGCTAATGCACATTTATGTGCATTAAACAATCGACTAACATCTCAAGGATGTAGAGCTTGGAATATTGGCACAGGGAATGGAAGTTCAGTTCTTCAAGTTAAAAATACTTTTGAACAAGTAAATGGAATAAATATTGCATTTGAATTTGTATCGCGTCGTGAAGGTGATGTGGCAACTTCATTTGCAGATAATAAACGTGCAATAGAAGAATTAGGATGGGCACCACAGTATGGTTTGGAGGATATGCTAGCTGATAGCTGGAAATGGCAAAAGCAGAATCCCCATGGATATGGATAATAAAATATGAATTTTATTTATGGGATTATGTGTCATCAATTAACTAATCCACTTGTTTATCTTGTAAATGAGCTGATTAAAAGTCCTAATAGTAAAATTTTAATTCATGTAGATAAAAAATCAGATCTTGATCATATAAAAAAATCGTTACCAAGCAGCTCACAAATAGAATTTTTGAAAGAAAGAGTGGATGTACATTGGGGTGGCTATACTCAAATTGAGGCCACTCTAAAACTTTTAAATTATGCTAACCAATTTGATTACAGGTATTTTTCTTTATTGTCTGGTGATGATATTCCTTTAATGCCTATTGAAAGTATAGAAAAATATCTTTTAAGCAGTGATCAGGAATATATCGGTTATGAACTTCCAGCAGATCCGAGAAGCCGGATTAAATATTTATATCCAGATTTCTTTTTTATTAAAGAAAAATCAATTTCAGAGAAAATTAAATGCAAACTAATTATTCTTTTACATAGACTTGGTTTCTATACTCAAAATATAGAAGGGTTGCCAAAACTATATAAAGGATCTTTATGGTTTATATTAAGCTATCAGGCGGTTCAATATATTTTGGATTTTATAAAAACTAATAAAGACTATGATTTGGCCTTTAGAAAATCACTGTGTGCCGATGAAGTATATTTTCACACCATTATTCAGAATTCATATTTTCAGGAAAGAATTTACCATCCAGAAGATGAGGAACAAGTGTCTGAAGGGGGATTAAGATATATCGACTGGATGTCAGGACCAGATTATCCCAAAATTTTAGATGAGTCTGATTTTGATAAGATGAAACAATCAGGCATGTTATTTGCCAGAAAAGTGAAGGCAAATATCGACATAGATCTGCTCAAACAATATTTTCAATATTCATAATAAAAAGCCTCTTCAAAATGGACAGTTCGTCTAATCTGAAGGGACTTTTTAAGATTTTTCTAATAGTTAAAATTATCCCTGAATTAACTGAGTGAGTTCATCTACATAAGCCTGCATTGGACGAGGGTTCTGGTCACGACGGCTTTCAATATTTAAGCGTAGCAAAGGTTCAGTATTGGAAGCACGAACGTTAAAGCGCCACGCCCCAAAGTTCAGGCTGACACCATCTGTCTGATCGATTTCTGGTTGCTGGTCGGCATAATGATCAAAGATTTTTTGGATCGTCGCCTGAGTATCTGCGACTTTAAAGTTGATTTCACCCGAACATGGGAATTTGGCGATCATCTCTTCAACTAGGGAAGATAGTGATTTTCCAGTTTCAGATAAAACTGCGATAGCAAGCAACCATGGAATCATGCCACTATCACAATAAGCAAAATCACGGAAATAGTGATGAGCACTCATTTCACCACCATAGGCTGCGTTGTGCTCACGCATGACATCCTTGATAAAAGCATGTCCTGATTTAGATTGAATTGCTGTTCCTTGATATTGTTCGACAACATCAAAAGTATTCCAGACCAGACGTGGATCATGCACGATTTTTTCGCCAGCCTGTTTTAGCAAGAAGGCCTGTGCCAGTAGACCGACAATATAATAGCCTTCAATAAACTGCCCTTTTTCATCAAACAGGAAGCAACGGTCAAAATCGCCGTCCCAAGCAATACCCATGTCAGCTGAATGTTGAATCACCGCATCACGTGTACTGGCACGATTTTCAATCAGAATCGGGTTAGGAATACCATTCGGGAAATTACCATCCGCCTCATGATGAATCTTAATAAATTCGACTGGAATATTGAGTTCTTTAAATTTAATCTCAATTGCATCAATCACGTGACCCGCTGCACCATTACCTGCATTCACCACCAGCTTCATTGGTCGGATTTTTGCTGGATCAATATAACTCATCAGGTGATCAACAAATTCAGGCAGGATATTATATTTTTTTGTCGTACCCTTGCTTGTAACTTCAGCGAATTCATTATTTTCAGCCAGTGCCTGAATGTCTTTAAGGCCGGTATCTGCGCTAATTGGACGAGCATTTTCACGGACCAGTTTCATTCCGTTATAATCCATCGGATTATGACTGGCAGTAATTTCAATGCCACCCTGAACCTCCAGATGAAATGTACCAAAGTAAACTTCTTCAGTGCCGGTCATACCCAAATCGAGGACATCGACACCTGCATCATTTAAACCACGAATGGTCGCCTGTTTTAAGTCTTCACTGCTAAGGCGTACATCACAGCCAACTACAACGGTTTTTGGTTGATAAATCTGTCCATAGGCACGACCAATGCGGTAGGCGATATCTTCATTTAATTCGATACCTAACTTGCCGCGAATATCATAAGCTTTGAAACAAGAAAGTTTTTTCATAATTTATTATTTAAGAGTACAATTGAAAAATATATTCTAACCCAAATAAAGATTTTTACCATTCAGCTGGTTACATAATATTAAAATAATATTTCATTTGAAAAATAAAGTATTGTATTAGAAAAATTATAAGGACGAAAAATATGTCTAATAATAAATTATATTCAATTAATATATTGAGATTTATTGCTGCAAGTTTTGTCTTGCTCAGTCATATAGAAAATAAAGTTCATCAGTATAATATCCTGTCCTTAGAATGGTATCGATTTAGAGGGCCAGGTGTTGATATTTTCTTCGTAATGTCCGGGTTTATTATCTGTTTAACGACAGCTAAAAAGAATATAACCCCTATAAAATTTTTAAAAGGGCGTATGCAAAGAATATTGCCTCTGTATTGGTTCTTTACCACTGTGGCTCTTTGTATTTTTTTATATAACCCTGAACTCGTTAATATGAGTGGTGGATATACCAATATTGTAGCTTCTTATTTATTAATTCCAGGGGAGCATAAGTTCCTTGTTCAAAATGGCTGGACCCTAAGTTATGATGTTTATTTCTATATCATTTTTGCTTTATCTCTCTATTTTTTTAGAAATAAGATAAATTATATTGCATTAATAGCAGTATTGACTTTTTTACCTGCTGTAGGGATATTGGTATTAAATTTAGATAAAGTATTCTTTTTTAATGTAATTCTTTTGGAGTATGCCTTGGGTATTTGTGCATATCTCATTTATATAGAATGCAATTTAAACTTTGTGCTGAATATTATTCTGATTCTATTAGGAACTGCATTTATTTTCTTTCAGAATATATTTAATGTGTTTGAAACTGGATTTGGTCGTGCTTTGGACAGAGGAGTGCCAGCCTTTTTATGTGTGGTTGGTGTGATTGGTTTGGAAAGCTTTTTTAAAAACCATTATCATAAATTTGTAAATATTTTAGATAGATTAGGGAACACGTCTTATTCTATTTATCTGAGTCACCCATTCATACTGGTTATAGGAACAAAGTTATATATAAGCTATTACTTTTTTCAGAATCTTAATTTTGCTTTATTTTTATATGTGATCTGTATTTTTATTGGATACTATGTAAATAAATTTATTGAAGTCCCTTTAAATAGGACAGTTAAGAATTCATTTAAATCAAATTCTATATGGATATTAAAGATTAAAATATTTATTCAGAATTTAAGAAATATATAGTTAACCTGTTATATGAGAGTAGTCAATATCCTCATATTGTAAGCTAGTAATAAAGTTGCACCCTAAATTTGTGTTAACTAATTGATTTATATAGTGTATGATTTATCATTTTGAAAATAAAGTATCATCGTAAATCATGCTGTATCCTCAACTCCATAAAAAAATCAGTAATAAAGTATCATCCTAAATATAAGGAAATATAATCTAGAGATCAAAGTACTTATGTTATTGATGTACAGATAGGTGCAAGATTAAGTCCCATGAAACGAAGGAATATCCAATTAACAAAAGATATTTTTCAATTTCTTATACTATAGAAATATCAATTAAGTAGATTTTAAAACTTCTATAAATCGGTTTTTCCAATCTTTAAATTCTTTATCGGATATAGTGATCTCAAATTTATTTTTTGGATGGTTAACACCTTTGGGAATACCAATGTTATTTAAGGATTCTGCGGTAGGCCAACGTAAAGAGCGTTTAATAATATCTTCTTTAAATTTTGGAAAATGTTGATCCCAGATTTCCGTATTATTAACCTTAATAATTAATGTAGACAGTGATTTTCGGTTGTCGCTAGTATCAATTTCTAGAATGATAAATTGCTTATTTTGAAATTCTAGTTGTACTTCGGCGATACATCGAAGGATACCATCATCGGTCAGGTGTAGTTTGGATCGATTCACAGCAGGAAGCTTAGAAATGGTAAATTTAACTTTTGATGGAATATGATGCTGTGATCTGAATTCTTCAATCATAGCTTGAAATGCTTCAAATCGTTTCATGAATAGTTCAAGATCATCACTTTCATCTTGACAATTTTCAAACTCTCCTCGGCCAATTTCACCAAAAATACTAGATTCACCTGTACCTACATGAGGTTCAGGTAATATATTTATATCATCGTTATTAATTTTACCTTTTTTACCAGAACGTTTAATTATTGCTTTTTGGGTTTCAAAAGGTGATGCGAGTGACATTATTATTTTTTGTGAATCAATAATTACCGTTGGCTTATCACTATTAGCTTCTTTCTCATTATCAATTATAGGGTCTTCATTTCTTGGAGTTTTACTGCCTCTTGAAGAACCTCCAGAACTTACTTGAGTATTTTTTACAGTAAATTTTGGACTACAAAAAATGACCGTATGATTAATTTCACTAGGTAAGTTTGATATTGCTAGAATTTCATTTACGTAATATTTATTTTGCTTCGCACTAAAATATACTTTTAATGTGATTTCAGTATCCTTTAAGGACGGTGGCACAAAATTGAAGTTCCAAAATTCCCGGAATTTTGTCTGCAATTTCTCACTTAAAAAATTCTTGGAGATGCTTTCAAAAGATGTTCGTGCTTCTGTATCGAGTAATATCCATGCGAGCAAGCGGCGCATCCCTATATTATTAAATTGGGACATTGGGAAGTTACAGAGTACAGGAATATTGATCAGAGTTTGATGATCTTCCTTTATAATATCAAATTCCCGAGTAAGACGGCCTTGATCCAATGCACCACGAGATAGATAGGCATTATGGAAGAATAATACTCTAGCAAGCTCTATCTGAGGTAAAACGATTTCAATATCAGTTAGTTTTGCATGAATATCGCTAACAATATGGCTGAAATGATACTGATTTGATTGATTAGTTACAACATCCCATTTTTGTAAATCATCTATTTTAATAGTGATCGTAGACTCATTAAAAGGAGTAAAGGTTTCAGTCTGATTGAAACGTCGGTTGCGTGCCAGTAATGGCATATTAGAAAAACGAGCGTGGTTTAATATATATTTCTGATCTTTTGTTGAATATTTATCATTTTCTAATCCAATAGTGATATTCCATTCGCTATTCTTTATGTCTTTAAAAATAGAACCTAAAAAAGTAATTCTCGAATTTTTAGGAAAATTTTTAATTTTTATCATCAGGATTTTACCATTTTAATCATTGGTTGATTTACAAAAATGACTATATATTAAAGTTTATTTTATTGAAATTTCAAAGTTTAATTTCAGTAAGGTAACGATTTAATCAAATTAATTTTGAATAATTTGAGAGAATTCAAGAGTGATATATTCTAGAAATCTTTTCGTTTCAGATGTCATTCGTTCTTCACTTAATCCAGCTTTTCGTAGAATGCGCCACTGAGGAATTGATTGTTTATTGATTTTAATATCGATAAACACTTTTGTTAGGCGTCTGATTTGATAACAGCTAATATTTTCACTATACCGTTCTAGAAAAAGTTGAATCAGAGGTAATTTATGTAAATTTTTCTCTAATGTATTTGAATTAGACGTCTGTTTAAACCACCATTTCATAGAGCGTCTCGGGCTATCTAAATCCCAGATTAAAGTATTATTAAGTTGGACAAGTTGCTTTACATAAAAAAGATCGCGTTTTTGCCAATCAATTTTAGTCCCTTGAGGAATAAATTTCTGATGGAAATTTTGGTTTGTCTGCAATAGCCAGTCTTTATCGTTTCGATATAACCATGCATAAAGAGCTGCCTGCAGGTGACGAGCCGGTTTAACCCCATGTTCTTGTACTAAACCTACCCATTTTTCACGATTCTCAGCTCTAGTTATTTCAAAATTAGTATCCTGGAATTTTATTTGATTATTCTGTTGAGTAGTTGCTTTCTGGAAGGACTTAACTTGAGTGAAGATATCTGTAAAAGACCAGTCAGTATTTAAAAAAGCTTCGATTGTAATAATATGCTCCAGATAACTAAAGCTTTTGCGATGCTTTCTAAAAATATGACGTAGCCAACTGGTTTCAGAAGCTAAGTCATCTAAATGGTATTGCTGAAGAAATTTTTCTGGCCACCTTAATGATATTTTTTCTGAAATTTGATCGAAAGCAATTTGGTTTTCCCCACGGATACAGTTATTCCGTCTGGCTAGTTCATTATAAAACATCGTCCACTGTTCATAACTCGGTGATACAAAAGGCGGTGTAGATAACAATTCTATTATTTTAGAACTAATAAAAAGTTCATCACTTGTTGCTGGTACCTGATTCCACTCAGTACAAAAAACATCTGAAGGTGCTATAAAGTCATGTCGATGTAATGATCTTAAATCTAGTCTTGATTCTACAAGATTACCGTGTTGCGGACAGCAAGCTCCCTGAATTTGCCATAAACTCAACCAGTAAAATTCTCCTTTTTGAAACGCTTGCTCTTTCAGACATTGTGGACAGTAACGTAGTCTATGAATAATAGGGACTCGTGAAGCATTAATTCCCAAAGAAAGATGTACCGAACCTTGTGAAATATTACCCATCCATTTGATACATTGTTTTCTTCTTGCTTCAGGCACAAAAGGTGCATATATAGGAAATAATGTATGTTTGTATATTATATTTTGTAGAGTCAATTGTTGTTCAGAATACTGATTAACGATCGCATTAAGATGGCAGGGTAAATCAACCGTCGCAATAACCTGTCTATTTTCAAATACAGCATCAAGTAATTGCTTGGGACTTTCAAATGCCAAGCGGATTCCAGCACGAGCCACCGTACTATAAATTAGCTCATGTTCATAAGGCATAGGGAAATTTAGCATAACTAACTCACTTGTTTGATCCAATCAGGTATATCAAAGATCAAATCTGTTTCAGTTTTTAGATGATCATAAAAGCTTTGACCACTCTTTTTTTGTGAAAATTGAAAACGTAAGTCAACTGAATCCAATGTATGCCATTGATCATATTTAAGTAGTTTAGGTTTGGATATTTTAGGTTTGGAGAGTGGAGGGCTCTTTGTTGAATCTTCATTCTGTTTTAACCAGTCCAAAATAATTGATAGTAGTTCGGTCAAATGCTTGTCAGGATGTTTAATAAATACTTTTTTAACCATCGGTATCAAAATCTTGGAGTCATAACCAAGCTCAAGTAACAGAGCATGTAAACGCATAGATTCATCATGTCCTTGATATTCATCAAGCTCATCTTCTTGCTCAATTGTACTTTCTTCGATTTTGGAAAAAAGTTTTAACAATTGTCTGTCAATTTCAGGTGTGATCAAATCAGGATATTGTGCAATTCGTCGAGCATCACCTGAACGTAAGGCATCTATAATATGATGAATTGGTTTAAAGTCTTCTTGATATGTATTTTGGAGCAATTTTACAGTGATTCGTTCTAAACCAGATTCAATTGCTCGTATTTGTGCAAGGACAAAAAGCTTAACTGTTACGTCTAAAATACCTTGGGTTAGATCAAACCAGCATTGTCGTAACTCCTCTGAGAGTGCGAGATCAGCTTTTCTTAACCACTGATATTTCCAAAGAGCATCTGTAAATGTCATCCACTCAGATTTTCGAACTTTCCCATCTGGGGTTTTTATTACAGGCTCATTTTTTATAGGTTCCCAGTGAATTGAACCAAAACCTACAGCTCGACGTGATGAGCGCAGATCACGTTCAAATATGTTACTTGCTTTAGGTGTTCCTACCATAATGATTGGCAAGCTATAAACATTCACTAAAGTCACAAAGAAATTCAACATTTCATCAGAATTTTTAGATCTGTTTGCCATGAGGTGTTGAATTTCATCAATCACCAAAAGACCGATTGCATGAAGATGAGCAATGTGTCCCATAAGTTGCAAGAGCTTTTGTTCATTATGTCTTTTTTGAGTATATTGTTGCTCATAATTAGTTCCTAAAGCACGGTCAACAGCACTAAAGAAACTTAAATATAGGGATTTAAGTGAGCCATTATATGGGCAGTCTATTTTTAGATAGACCAGCTGAGTGAAATTATGTTCAGGATGATAAATTTTTTGTGGGTAATTTCTAAGAATGCGATTTAACGTGGTTGTTTTGCCACTACCAGAGAAACCGATAAACACTAGACTTTGTGCTGTTGATATTAAATCTGTATGGCGAGAAGCATTAAAATCATTGCTTTTAATATGTTCAAAACTATTTTGTAAATGCCGATTTAAATCACCTGTAGTAATATTTCGTCCTACATAGCCTTTTCTCAACATAATAGAAATTTTTTGTTCTAATGTTAAATGTCGTTTAATAGGGTGAAAAAAATTATTTAATAACTGGGATATAATATGAGCACGAGTATTGTTGGGTAGTTGTCGATCAGATAATTTAAATTCGATAGTACCCCTAATGGCTTGGATTGTATCTTTTGCCTCAAAAATTTCGGGTAGTGCCTCAATAAAAGGGTTTCCCTGATAGTCAGAAACTGGGCTTACTGTATACACTGCATGGTCATTTTTATTAGTCATAATTGTATCCCGCTTATTTGAATTTATTGAATATCAGTTATCATCGTCACAATCTTCAAGGTCATCTAGCAACTCTTGATAAATGCCAAAACGTAGTTTGTAATCTTCATCATTTTCTAAATTTATAAATTGCCTAGACTTAGGTATAGGAATAATATTACTTTGATTTTCTGAAGACTGCTCAGAGTGGTCTAGAACCGTAAATGCAGATTTTGACGATTTTTGGCTGTTGTTTCTCTGTTTCAATCTTTCACTGTCTTTTTCAGCTTGTTTATTTTTACGAAGATCAGTCAACCGTTCTTTTTTACTAAGTGTTGAAGAAGGTTTTTTTGCATCTGCCCGAGCAATAATTGATTCAATATGTTCTTCAAGGCTTGCTTGAGACCTATCGGTTTTTAGGTTTTGAGCCGCTTTCGTTTTCTTTTGTTCGTGTTGAACCTGCCAAACTTCCCAAAAACTACAGCCTATGAACTCTCTAGATCTTGGAGAAAGTGTAGCTTCCCAATAATCTAAACTATGCTTCTGATAAAACACATAAATTATTTCTGCATTACTTGGATCATAAGCCACTTGTAATGATTCTGGACGAGAAATAGATTTTTTACGATGCATCCAGCCTTGTTTATATATTTCAGGGCAATTATAAAATACTCCAAACATTTTTAGGCCGAGGTCGGACAAGGTCGCTTTAACTTTAGGTAATAAAGCAACATGTAATGCTTTTTCAGAAACTTGTTTTAACTGACCCACACGATGTTGTATTCCCCAATTCCATAAATGAATAGGAACTAAAGGCAAATCACTAGGCATATCTATATCACGATCATAAGTTGTTAATTGATGGGATGTATTATGTGCAAGTATTGAACCAATAATGATCTGCTTAAATTCAGTTATAGTAAGTGTTGAATCTAATCGGTAGTCAGAGCCCCCACGTTTTTTTTCTTTAACCTGTTGTACTACGCCAGAAGCAAAAGGCTTAAATTTTGTCTGAATAGTTCTGAAATAACGTTCAACAATTGGTTTTAAATCTCCACGATAAGGTGCAGTATTTTCAATACGGATAGAAAAGTTATATTCTAAAGCTTCAATCTGATGTCCTAATAATTCTCCCCGATCTGCCAAAATAGCATCGGGTAATCCAATACATGGCCAGTCATCATGTGTAATTTCATAACCATATTGTTTGCATAACTCAACTTTATCTGTCATAGCGACTTGTAGAGCTTGCATTGCAGTTACATAGGAGGCATTTTCAAATCCAATATAGAAACCAACCACCATTCTACTAAATACGTCAGCAACTAAATAAATAGTGGGTCTTCCAACAATACAAGCACGATCTGAATCTGATACAAGATAAATATCAGCAATGGTTGCATCAATTTCATAGCGAGAACCAGGCCCTAGGACTTGGGTGTTGACAGTAGAATGGAGCTCTCGGATGTCTTTTGCATAGATAATCGGATTGGTTCGAGCAGTAAGTTGAGCCACTTTTGGAAACTCACGCTCATAAAAATATTTAAATTGCCAGATGGTCGGAATTTCGCTATCAGGAGTATCTGGAAATAATGAATGATACATCGTAGAAAATTTACGATAGGCATAACTCAAAGAATTTTTATCCTTTGTTAACATATATTTATTAATATTAATTCTGAAAAGTCGCTCGATATTCTGATCAACTAATGCACCAATACCTTCACTATATTTTCTTGGCCTACCTAGTTTTTTATTTTTTGCAATACGTTTAACACCTTTAGCACCAGAATTGTTATAACTGGGAATAAGTGCATTTGGTGTTTGACCTCGTTGCCAGTATCGACGTGCTAATCTATAAATGGTTTGATGAGTTGTTTTATGCTGCTCAATAATTATTTTAACAAGGCTAAAACGAATAGATGGATCATAGAAATGCTCATTAGATATGAGTAAATCTATAATGTTCATTCCCATATCACGTTTTTTTTGCTGTACAGAGCCTTCTGTCACATTAATCAAGGAGATATCGGCAAAAGGATCATCGGTTATTTCTGCTTCGCCTACTTCTATGGCTGTAATCAGTTCTTCTTTTTTTATTATAGAGGGATTAGCATTAGGATGATTTAAATCAATCCAGATAATATGAGAAGGAATAATTTTAAGAATGCGGTAATCTTTACCTTGAAATTTATATACACTATTGATTCGAAACATGGCGAATCTCCTCCCATATTTCAAAATTTCCTAACTTGATCTCAGAGGCTTTAATCTTTTTATAGTCTTTGGTTATATCGAAAATAAAATAACGTTGAGCAAGCAGTTCTCGGAGCTCAGCTAAAGACGTACCAATCGTTAAATTATATGCTTGATCTATTTTTTTGCTTAAAGTAATTAATTCGAGTTCAGGATATTGTGTAAATATATGAATATAATCATTTAAACGATCATGAATTTCAGCACTAGATTCTCTCATGGCTGGATAAAGCCATTTGATGTTATTCAAAATAACTGAAGGAATTTCTTTTTCTGTAAGGATATACCAAGGTGTATCTGTACTTTTCCAATATCTACGCTCAAGTTCTAGTTTTTCAACGGTTCTTTCATCCTGTAAGCTATTTGTGTATTTAGTTCGGATGACAAAATTTGGTTGGTTAGTACTTTGACTATTTACATAAAAACTTGAACTGATAGTTTGTAGGGCATCTTTAACTTTAGGGTGAGAGATTTGAGCTCTTTCTGAAATTTCGAGCGTAGTGTTGAGAGGCAAGGGAAACTGCTCTCGGATATCAGTAATTAACGGATTCCAGTCTAAAAGTAGAAAAATTGCAAGTTCTAAATCAGATAATAAATGATGGGTGCGTTTCGTTGTATGGCCAAAAACTCGGTGAGAACGACCTTTTGAGCTAACATCTCGTACAGTAATCCATGGCTTATAATCTTTTAGATAGCCTTGACCACGTCCTTCTTTGATCCAGCGTTTCTGCTGATGTTCTGTAACCATAACAAATCGCCCGCTATTCTTTATTTATTCAGAATAGCAGGCGATCAATCTTTAATCAATATGAGATGATACTTTATTGCTAAAGATGAAACTATATTACCCAGGGTGATACTTTATTACCTAAATACATCATATAACAGGCTAATTTTATGAGTTATTCAACTGTTACTGATTTTGCCAGATTACGTGGCTGGTCAACATCAGTACCACGCAGGACTGCCACATGGTAAGACAGTAGCTGTACTGGAATACAATAAACAATTGGCGCTAAAACAGCGTTTACTTCAGGAATATGCACGACATGCTGGCGCTCTTTGGCTTTAATGCCGCTATTTTCATCAGCGAAGACAAATAATTCACCACCACGTGCCTGAACTTCTTCCATATTGGATTTCAGTTTATCCAGCATGTCATCTTGCGGTGCCAGAATTACTACTGGCATATCATTATCTACTAAAGCCAATGGACCGTGCTTCAGCTCACCCGCCGCATAACCTTCTGCATGAATATAAGAAATTTCTTTCAACTTTAGTGCACCTTCCAGTGCGATCGGGAAGTGTGTACCACGGCCTAGGAATAGACAATGCTGTTTCTCTACAAAGAGTTCAGAGAGACGCAGAATTTCATCATCATGACTTAAAGTATCTAGCAGTACCTTAGGCATATGCCATAGTCCAGTCGTGATCTCAGTCATCTGTTCAGCTGAAATGGCATTTTTCACTGTACCGATTTTCAGTACCAGTAACATCAAAGCTGCGAGCTGGGTGGTAAAGGCTTTGGTCGAAGCCACACCAATTTCAGGACCCGCTAAAGTCAGCAGGCTGTAATTTGTTTCACGTACCATTGAAGAAGTTGCAACATTACAAATCGTCATCGTCGTAATATTTACACCTTTTGATGTAGCACGTTTTTGGGTATCACGCAGAGCAGCTAAGGTATCGGCTGTTTCACCTGACTGAGAAATACACACATAGAGTGTATTATTGACAATCACTGGCGTACGGTAGCGGAATTCACTGGCAATCTCGACCTGACAAGGCAGATCAATCAGCTGTTCAAACCAGTATTTGGCAATCATGCCGGCATGGTAACTGGTACCACAGGCAATAATCTGGATTTGCTGGATTGTTGAAAAATCCTGTTCCGCATTCACCAGAAAATCTTCACGCAGTGTATTGCCATTCAAGGCTTGTGAAATGGTCTGTTTTAGGGCTTCAGGTTGCTCATAGATTTCTTTGAGCATGTAGTGCTTATATTCACCCTTAGAAGCATTGCTCACGGTGGCATCCAGTTCTTTTACTGGACGATCTACCAGTTGACCATCCACAAATACTTCAATGGTAGTACGGGTCAGACGGGCAATATCACCTTCTTCAAGATAGATAAAGCGATTCGTGATTGGTAATAAAGCCAATTGGTCAGAACTGATAAAGTTCTCGCCAATACCGACACCGATGACTAGTGGTGAACCTTCACGTACGGTAATCAGTTCATCTGGATGATCTGTATGTACGATCCCGAGCGCATAAGCACCTTTCAGCTGTGGTACAACCTGACGAACAGCTTCAAGCAGGCTAGGGGTAGATTTCAGTGCATCATTGACCAGATGGGCAACCACTTCAGTATCAGTTTGTGAAGTGAATACATAGCCTAAAGCTTCAAGATCATCTTTCAGCTCCTGGTAATTTTCAATGATACCGTTATGAACCACAGCAACATTACCCGAAATATGGGGATGAGCATTGTTTTCAGTCGGTTTACCATGAGTTGCCCAGCGTGTATGCGCAATGCCTAATGAACCATTAATCTGTGATTCATTCACAGCTTGTTCAAGATTCGCGACTTTACCCACACGGCGCTCACGTAGCACCTGGCTATTATTGATTAAGGCCAGACCCGCAGAGTCATAACCACGGTATTCAAGACGTTTTAGGCCTTCAATTAAGATATTGCTGATATTACGTTCCGCGATGCCACCGACGATACCACACATACTAACTTCCTCTTATTTCTTGATTTTTTGCGGACGCTGATAGTTTTCTTTGGCAAATTGCTTAGAACGTTCTACCGCTAAACTGTTCTCTGCCACATCACGGGTAATCGTTGAACCCGCTCCCACTGTCGCGCCATTACCGATCTGGACCGGTGCAACCAGAGAGCTGTTAGAACCAATAAAAGCATGATCCCCAATGATGGTCTTAAATTTGTTGGCACCGTCATAGTTGCAGGTAATCGTCCCTGCACCAATATTGGAACCGCTACCGACTTCAGCATCACCTAAGTAAGTGAAATGATTCGCCTTAGAACCTAGACCAATGCTTGAGTTTTTGACTTCAACAAAGTTGCCAATATGGACTTCAGCTGCCAGTTTTGCCCCTGGACGCAAGCGTGCAAATGGACCAATCTGTGCATCTTCACCGATAACAGCATTATCAAACACGCTATATGGCTGAACTTTAGTACCCGCAGCAATCTTGGTATTTTTAATCACGCAGCCTGCACCGATTTCAACATTGTCACCGAGTTCGCAATTACCCTCGATAATCACATTGATATCAATACGTACATCTTTACCTATGGTGAGCTGACCACGTAAGTCAAAACGGCTTGGATCAATCAGATGTACGCCTTGCTGCATCAGTTGTTTAGCCTGATAAGCCTGGAACTGACGCTCTAAAGCAGCCAGTTGCACACGGTCATTGACGCCTTCCACTTCAAAAGCCAGCTCAGGTTCTACAGATGCAACACTCATACCATCTGCTAGTGCCATTGCTACGATATCTGTCAGGTAATATTCACCTTGTGCATTGTCATTGCTTAAACGTGGAAGCCATTCATGTAACTTGGCATTGCTGACCGCATAAATACCGGTATTAATTTCTTTAATTTGACGCTGCTCTTCAGAAGCATCTTTATGTTCAACAATGGCTTGAATCTGACCATCTTTACGTACAATACGACCATAACCACTGGCATCTGTAAGCGTTAATGTCACCAGGCCAATGCCTTGCTCTTGAGTAGCATCGAGCAGATTCTGAAGCGTCTGCTGGCTAATACAAGGGACATCACCAGACAGGATTAGTGAAATACCATCTTTCGGCAAAACAGGTAGTGTCATTTGTACGGCATGACCGGTACCGAGCTGTTCAGCTTGTTCTACCCACTGGATATCCTGGTCTGCAAATGCGGACTGAACCTGCTCACCGCCATGACCATAAATGGTAATAATATTGTCTGCATTGAGTTTTTTTGCTGTGTCGACCACATGGCCGAGTAAAGGTCGTCCTGCAAGCGGTTGTAATACTTTCGGTAAGTTGGAACGCATACGGGTTCCTTTACCTGCAGCAAGAATAATCACAGTCGTAGACATGTTCTAATCCTAGATATGGCTTAAGCCATCGTGAAGTAAAAATAAATCCAAATACAAAGCGCTGCCCAGAGGCCAGCGATAATGTCATCCAGCATGATGCCAAAACCACCCCCAACCTGACGGTCAATGACTCGAATCGGCCAAGGTTTCCAGACATCGAATAAACGGAACAGGGAAAAGCCAATGAGTAGCCATAACCAGTTCATCTGACCTAAATAGATCAGTGGCAAAAAGGTGATGGATTGTCCTGCAAACTCATCCCAGACAATACGTCCATCATCATGCACACCCATGACTTTGGCAGTTTGGCCACAGATATATATGCCAACCAGGGACATGATGACAATGGCAAAAAGACTATTTACAAAACCTAAGTAGAGCCAGATGGGTACAAATAAAAGTGCAAAAGCTGAACCAAAAGTTCCGGGCGCTTTAGGCGCCAGACCAGAACCAAATCCTACCCCACTAAAGACAATGAGCCGGTTGATCCATGACATGCTTTTAAAATTGATCGCAGGTTTATGCAAAATGTTGATATCCGTTAAATTGAAGTGAATGATCTACGCCATCTTTTTCAAAAGTTAAACCGTGTTGCTGCTGAATGGAGCCAATTATACTAATCGAAACATCCAGATGTTTTTGCAATAATTTTTCATAATTTTGCGGGCTTATTGTAAAGCATAACTCATAGTCATCACCACCCGCGAGTGCGTATTGCCAACGCTGTTCATCATTTAATGCCTGCAGGGCAGGACTGATCGGTAACTTTTCAAGTCCTAAAGTCGCTCCTACCTGAGAAGCTTTGAGAATATGTCCCAGATCCTGTGCGAGGCCATCCGAGACATCAATCATACTGTTGGCTAGGCCTTTTAAGGCAGTACCCAACTGACAGCGTGGGGTTGGATAATCCAAACGTTTCTGTAATGGATGACCAAGATGATTTAAAGCAAAAGCAGCATCACCCACTGTACCGGATACACAAATCAGATCACCAGGCTTGGCACCTGAACGGGGTACAGCTTTACCAATCTCTACCCAGCCCAGAGCAGTCACAGATAAGGTCAAATGAGGACTTTGTGTGGTATCACCACCAATTAAGCTCACACCAAATTGATCGCAACAATCATAGAGACCCTGACTAAAGGCTTTTAACCAGTCATGATCAATTTGGGGTAGGCTCAAGGCGAGTAAAATACTATGCGGGGTCGCGCCCATGGCTGCAATATCAGAAAGATTAACAGCGACAGATTTCCAGCCAATCGCATGAGGATTGGTGTCTAAAGGAAAATGACGTCCAGCAACGAGGGTGTCGGCACAGATGACCAGTTGTTGCTGTGGAGGAGGAGTGAGCAAGGCTGAGTCGTCACCAACACCCAAATCGACAGAATTTTTATTCTGACGATTGAAATAGGTATCGATAATCGAAAACTCAGCCATACAACAATTCGACTAGATTAGTTGGCTTGCTGTTTTTCTGCTGCACGTAAAGTTGTCGCTAAACGGTCTAATACACCATTGATGTATTTATGGCTATCTGCACCGCCAAAGTGTTTAGCTAACTCAATTGCTTCATCCAGAACGACACGATATGGAATCTCAAGATGTTCTTTGAGTTCATAAGCGCCTAGGCGAAGTGTAGCGAGTTCTACACCATCAAGTGCAGAAAGTTCGCGATCCAGCACAGGGATAAGCAAAGCATCCAATGCTTCATGATTGGCAACCACTTGAGTCAACAATTCATGATAATAGCTGAGATCCACTTTGTGCATCGCATTGTCCACACGTGTACGTGCTTCAATCTCATGCACCGGATTGTGGCTCATCTGCCATTCATAAATTCCTTGTACAGCAAAGCGACGTGCTTTACGTTTTGCTGCATAAGTTGCTTGAAGTGTTTGCGACATAGCGTTAAATAGCCTTTAACAAGTTAACCATTTCAATAGCAGTCAAGGCAGCTTCACTACCTTTATTACCTGCTTTTGTACCCGAGCGTTCAATCGCCTGTTCGATACTATCCGTAGTCAATACACCATTAATCACTGGTAAGCCAGTGTCTAGGCCAACCACGCCCAAACCTTTGGCACATTCACCAGCTACAAAATCGAAGTGAGGCGTGCTGCCACGAATCACAGCGCCCAGCGCGATGATGGCATCGAAACGATCTGAAGCTGCCAGTTTTTTCGCAACCACAGGAAGTTCCCAGGCACCAGGTGCATGAACAACAGTGATATTATCGTCTGATACGCCATGGCGTTTCAATGTATCAATGGCACCTTCTAACAGATGTTCAACAACAAAGCTATTAAAACGGCCAACTAAAATCGCATAACGGTCTTCGTTCGCGAGATGCAACATACCTTCAATACGGCGAACTGCCATAGGAACCTCGATTATTTCTCTGATGTTTGTTGTGCGGTGATGTATTCCACCACTTCTAAGTTAAAGCCGGACAGGGCATTGAAACGTAATGGAGAGCTAAGCAGCTTCATTTTTTCCACGCCGAGGTCACGCAAAATTTGTGCGCCGACACCAATGGTCTGATACTGCTGGGAAAGTGCAGCATTCGATTTTACATTTTTTGGTGTTGTCAGTGCATCCAGGGCAGGGCCTAAGTCCTGTAAATGGCGCTGGCCAATCCAGACCAGAACACCACGATCACTGTTTGAAATTTCTTTTAAGGCACGGTCCAGATTCCAGGCCGGTTCACCATCTTGCTTGTTCAGCTTTAATAAATCACGGGTCGGATTAAAGCCATGAACACGTACAGTCGTTACGCCCTCTTTAGGCTCACCTTTGACCAAGGCCAGATGGATATCCGGATTACCCAGTTCACGATAGCGGTACAGGTCAAAGCTGCCGTATTCAGTATCAATACTTTGCTGATCGATACGCTCAACCGTTTGTTCATTGGTCATACGGTAATGGATTAGATCAGCAATGGTACCAATTTTCAGACCATGCTTTTCCGCAAAGATTTCTAGATCTGGACGACGTGCCATGGTGCCGTCTTCTTTAATGATCTCGCAGATTACAGATGCAGGTTCCAGACCCGCAAGACGAGACAGATCACAACCTGCTTCAGTATGACCAGCACGGTGCAATACGCCACCTGGCTGTGCCATCAATGGGAAGATATGCCCTGGTTGTACGATGTCACTTGGTTTGGCATGTGCGGCCACCGCAGTTTGAATAGTGTGCGCACGTTCAGCTGCAGAAATACCGGTAGTAATGCCGTTGGCTGCTTCAATTGAAAGGGTGAAGTTGGTTCCGTGCTGAGCGCCGTTGGCATCCACCATCAAGGGTAGATTTAACTGCTGGCAACGTTCTTTGCTTAAAGTCAGACAAACCAGGCCACGTGCATGGGTGATCATAAAGTTGATGTCTTCAGGACGCACGTGGGTCGCAGCAATCACCAGATCGCCTTCATTCTCACGGTCTTCGTCATCCATCAGGATAACCATTTTTCCTGCACGGATATCTGCTACAAGCTCTTCAACTGTATTGAGCGGCATCAACCTTCACCTTCTTTTTTGATCTATACCAGACCGAATCATGACATTATTACTGCATAGTCTAACGCTTTTTAAGCAATTTTGCCTATGCTTATTGCTTTCCCTCAGGGGTTCATTGTTATACACAGTCTTGCGTAGCATGAAAAGTCGACTTTAAATGAAAGCACAGGCTTTATGCTGGATTTTTAAACGATCAGAAAGCATAAAAAATGACAAACTTATTTAAAATCAACATAACTAAAAATAATCCCTTATTTTTTATGCAGTTTTATTTATTCGTTTAATACAGCCCTTAAAAATACAAATATATCCTCATGACTCTCTTTATAAATTTTTTACCAATCAGTTTAAAGTTCTGTTTGAAATAATGAATGAATCAGGTGGACCGAAGTCCACCTGAGTTCAGATCAGTTTAGAAGAAACCTGCTGGTTTGGTTGAATAACTCACTAACAGGTTTTTGGTTTGCTGATAATGATCCAGCATCATGCGATGGTTTTCGCGGCCAATCCCGGATTTTTTATATCCCCCAAAGGCTGCATGAGCCGGGTAGATGTGATAGCAGTTGGTCCAGACTCGACCGGCCTGAATGGCACGACCAGCACGATAAGAAGTATGTGCTGAACGTGACCAGACACCGGCGCCGAGTCCATAAATCGTATCATTGGCAATCTTGATGGCTTCATCGAAGTCTTTGAATGTGGTCACCGCCAGTACCGGTCCAAAAATTTCTTCCTGGAAGGTCCGCATGTCATTGGAACCTTTAAAAATCGTTGGCTCGATATAAAAACCTTGTCCCACTTCCTGACGCTCATTGCCGCCTAACAAGATTTCCGCACCTTCTTCACGGCCAGTAGCAATACAGCCGAGAATCTTGTCCTGCTGCTCCTGAGAAGCCTGAGCCCCGATCATGGTCTCGGTATCCAGGGGATGACCAGTCTTGATCTTTTTCACTCGCTCTACTGCAAGTTCCAGGAATTGGTCGGCAATACTTTCCTGAATCAGGGCGCGTGATGGACAGGTACAGATTTCACCCTGATTCAGGGCAAACATGGTAAAGCCTTCCAGAGCTTTTTCCAGGAAATCATCTTTCTGATCCATGATGTCAGCAAAGAACAGGTTCGGAGATTTCCCTCCAAGTTCTAACGTGACGGGAATAATATTCTCAGTCGCATATTGCATGATCAGCTGACCCACAGCGGTCGAACCGGTAAAGGCAATCTTGGCAATCCGTGGATTAGTCGCCAGTGGACGGCCGACTTCCACGCCATAACCATTCACGATGTTTAATATGCCTTCAGGCAACAGATCCTGAATTAGTTCGACCAGCACTAAAATACTCACCGGTGTCTGTTCAGCAGGTTTCAGCACAATACAGTTTCCGGCTGCAAGGGCAGGTGCCAGTTTCCAGGCAGCCATCAGAATCGGGAAGTTCCACGGGATAATCTGACCCACGACACCCAATGGTTCATGAAAATGATAAGCAATAGTGTCTTCATCAATTTCCGAGATGCCGCCTTCCTGGGCGCGAATGCAGCCGGCAAAATAACGAAAATGGTCAATGGCTAAAGGAATATCCGCTGCCAAAGTTTCACGGATCGGCTTACCGTTATCCCAAGTTTCTGCAACTGCTAGTAACTCAAGATTTTCCTCAAGTCGGTCGGCAATTTTTAATAAAATATTGGAACGGGTAGTAGGGGAGCTGTTATTCCATTGCTGTTTGGCGGCATGAGCCGCATCGAGCGCCAGTTCAATATCTTCCACTGATGAGCGTGGAACTTTGGTAAAGGCCCTTCCATCTACGGGGGAGACATTATCAAAATATTCACCTTTGACTGGTGGGACCCATTTGCCGCCAATGAAGTTTTCGTATTGGGATTTAAATTGCACTTTTGAACCGTCAGTATTGGGATCTGCATAACGCATAATTCTATTCCTTGATATGATTATTATTGATGAATGCCGAATCACTTCTGTCCTGCAAAAGCCCTCAGATTCAACATCTCAGCTCTACTATAGAGAGGGAAAAAAATCGCAGGATAAATACTTACAAGCTTGCTACAAAAGGCAACATTTGGATAAAAATAGAATTAATTATCTTTATAGATTTCAATATCTTATTTTTATAATGAAATGATTTTAGTATGTGAAAAGCATTACTGATCAGCTTGATATTTTTATTTCATACCCAAGAAAAATAGGTAAATAAAATCATTGGAAAATAAGACAGGCAGAGCTTGCTACCTATCTTATTCATCTGGCTTATAGGGCTTTATTTTCCAGCCATTGAAATAGCTGCTGATAGACCTGCTCACGAACCGGTTTTTCTGAAAGAACCAGATCATGTACCCCATTTTGAATCGAACAGAGTTTCACATCGCCCTGAATTTTTTGCGCATGTTCAATCATGTCACGTACCTGAAGAATCACATCACTGGTTTGAGCATTACGGTTAAAACGTAAGGGATAAGTGGTTTTATGGGCATGCATTAGCAAAGTCGGAATATTTAAACGTACACCCTGATGAATTTCTTTTTGTGCTTCGTGAATGGCATGTACAAAACTCAGACGCACCCAGTGATAGCTAGGTTTTTTCCATTCCAGATCAAAATACCATTCCCCCTGATAGCTGATATGCAGACTTGGCACATAATGACGATTTAAGCGGCTAGGAAATAGCATTTCCGGAAAACGTTTTCCCAGACGGCTCAATTTAGGCACCAGAAACTTTTTCTCAAAAGGCGTCATATTAAAGTCATAAAAAGGGCTATTGAGCCATAAGCCTTTAATTAAGGGATGATCCGGATGATGCGCTGCATACAGGGTCGTGATCAGTCCGCCGGTAGAATGGCCACTGAGTAAAACCGTATCATGACCTTCCTGCCCAATAATTTCGAGAGCCTGACTGATTTCTGCATCATATTCTGATAGATGATAGACATTATAAAGTTTCTGATGTGACAGATAGGATCGGCCGTATTTACGTAAATCCAACGCATAAAAATCAAAACCTTGCTGATTAAAACGCTCTGCCATTTCAGTCTGGAAAAAATAATCAATAAAGCCGTGAATATAGAGGACAGCTTTAGAGGTGGGCTGGTCTGCCTTTTTGCGGATCAGTGTAGCAACTACTGTGCCTTCAGTATCTGGCGGGAATTCTAAAGTGGCCTGTTCATAACCTTCACCTAGAATGTCAGGTTGATATTCAAGGCTGGAAAGCGGATGGGACATATTGTTCTACTCATGATTATTTTTATTCACTTATCCTTGTGGATTGGCTTACATTTGTCAAATCCTGCTGTCTGACCCATTCGAGATCAATAGTACCATTCAGAGAATAGTCAGATATAAAATCTCAGTTCATTTGCAGTCTGATTGACTGAATTAAAATTAATAAAAAACCCCGGCATCCTGCCGGGGTTTTTCGTATTGGTTAGCTCGGTATAACTCCTGTCGTACCTTACAATCCTTGTGCTTATCTATTGTCATTGCTATATGGAACTTCCTGTTCCTGATGTAAGTATCATAGGAAAATTCCACTATCCGGGATAGCCGCAAAGAACCGGAATCGATGTAAGTCAATGCGTACAAGTCTGACTAAAAATTATCCATATTTTTCTGTAGAAGTGAGGATTTATTCTGAATCATGAGCTTCGATAAACTAGCCGCTTATGGCTATTTTTCCTGTTTTTAAGACAATTTTTTTATTCTAATCCAGTTAGAATACGTTGGTAGATGAGGGGATAAAAATGAAATCTATTGCAGTCTTTTGTGGTTCAGCTATGGGAAATAGCGAAAATTTTAAAGAGCAGGCCCAAGCTTTGGGTGAGTCTATTGCGAAACGGGGAATCACACTGGTTTATGGGGGCGGTCGAGCTGGTCTGATGGGTGTTGTGGCTGATAGTGCCTTAAATGCCGGTGGAACAGTCATTGGAGTGATTCCACAAAATCTGGTCGATGCAGAATTGGCTCATCCGCTCTTAACGGAGCTGCATGTAGTGAAAAATATGCATGAACGTAAAACAAAAATGTCTGATCTGGCGGATGCATTTATTGCTTTGCCGGGTGGAGTGGGGACTTTAGAAGAAATTTTTGAGCAGTTAACCTGGGGGCAGTTGGGCCTTCATCAGAAACCTTGTGCATTTTTAAATATCCACGGATTTTATGATGAATTGCTAAATTTTTTGATGAAAACGACTGAGGCTGGATTTACCCAGTCACGTTTTACCGATGTCTTGATCTCCTCAAGTTCAATTGAGGAAGTATTGGATGCTGTGGAGCATTATCATGCACCAGAACCGAAATGGAATAAAAGTGTAAAGGCAGTAGAATCGGTATGAGTAATAAAGTGATTACGATTGCTGCGGCTATCATTCTGAATGAACAGAATCAGATTTTGTTGGTTCGTAAAAAAGATACCGATTTCTTTATGCATGTGGGCGGAAAGCTGGAACCCAATGAATTGCCTGAAGCTGCACTTTCTAGGGAAGTTCTGGAAGAAACAGGCTGTGAGATGGAAATACTGTCTTATATTGGTAAATATGAAACCGTGGCTGCGAACGAATTGAATCATTCGCTGGTCAGTTATTTGTATCAGGTTAAATTAAAAAGTCAGCCTCAGGTTCAGGCTGAACTTGCGGAAATGCAATGGGTTGATCTTAATCATCCAGCCCTGCCTTTAGCCCCTTTAACTCGGGATATTTCAATTCCGTGGTGTAAGCAGTTATTAGGAATCTAATGAGATCTCAAAAAATTTTAATCTATAGATATGAAATTTAACCAGATTGTCATATTAGAGCGTTAATATTGATGTTTACAAAAGCCCATTTCCCCTCAAATGGGCTTTTTTTATGATTTTTTATCATTAACTACTTTGATGAATTAGATGCTTAAACCTGTATGAAGCGCAATCCTTTTAGCAGGAGTTCCCTAAAAAGATAAATCGAACCAGAGTTCTAGAGATTCAAGATTTAAAGAAAATTTTCTTAATTTGAGAAAAAAGCAGGGTTAGGCAGAATATTTAGTCATTGAGAACGACAATAAAAAAAGCCCCAATCTTTCGATCAGGGCTTTTTGAATCTGGAGCGGGAAACGAGACTCGAACTCGCGACCCCAACCTTGGCAAGAGTCACCGACATAAAATACACTAAATTACATAATTGGTATGTTAATAAACTCTATATATAACAGTTACATAGAGTTTTAATTTTGTGTGACGTAATTTAAGGTGGGGTAGGGTACTTTGATTTTTGGTCACTAATTTATTGTGATAATCAACAATAATAACCAACATTCATATGCTTAATCTAAGAGTGTTTTACTGACTGGTATAATTTTATGATGAGAGGGGTGTTGCCTGAGGCTACGGTTTCTGTTTGGCCTTTTGGCGTAAGACGTACAAATATAAGCTTTCTACTTTTTCACGTGTCCATGGTGTGGTACGCAAGAATCGTAATGATGATTTAACACTTGGGTCTATGCAAAAACTGAACCGTACCGGGTTTGTCGGAGACTTTTTTATTTAAGTTAGGCCACCTGACCTAACGGGTTAATCTTATAATCGTACATTGCTTCAAGCTCAAAAGACGATACATAACTCAGCGCATTAAGCACCATATCTGTATTCTTACGTGTTGATACTTTCCAGCCAACAATTGCACATGAAAAAACATCAATAATAAATGTGGTTTAGACCCAATCTGAATGAGTTTTAATATATGTGAAGTCAGCGACCTGAGATACCGTCTTGGTAGTCAATCAGGTTTTGAGATTATTCGGCTAATAAATAATCTCTTTGATAGGCAGTCTGATGTTTTAAAACGCTATAACACAGATCTCTGTACACGACAAATTTCATAGGGTCCTTGTCCTATCAGGCTTTTTCTTTCTTAAAATTGCTAGCACTTTCTTAAATTCTTCTTTTTTTCCAAAACCAATCAAACGTAGAATAGCCATTTGAACATAGTCCAAACCGTAGCGAAATAAACT